>JAITUT010000011.1 GCA_031286325.1 Helicobacteraceae bacterium | reverse complement strand
ATCTCTACCGCGATGGGTCAGGTAGATAGTATTACCCAGCAGAACGCCGCGACAAGCGAGCAATCTGCCGCCGCCGCCGAAGAGATGAGCGCGCAAGCTAACGCTATGATGGAAAGCGTCGCGGAGTTAGGTAAGATTGTGGGGTTGCGTATTAACGCGGGTGAGATTAGCGCGCAAAAAGCCCAAAAGGCGGAGCGCGTTAAAAGCCGCGCCTATAAAAACGCCGCTACGCAAACTGACTACTTAATAGACGAATTTCCCGCTGGGCTTTTAGCTCCCGCTCGTTTGGTTTAGCAAAACGGTAAAGCTGGTCTTGCGATCAAAGGGCGATCGCTCTTTGATCGCAAGCCAGAGCTTTGCTCTTGCGAGAAGTAAAATACGATTTGCGATCGCACTATCGTATATGTGATGACGATCTGGCGTTATATTGCGATCGGGCGAACCGTAGGGGCGAACCGTGTTCGCCCGTTTTCGCGAATTTAATAACGCGCTTGTATTTATTTTTCAAATAAACGCGAAGATCGGCAATTAACGCAAGGGAAATTTTGGTATAATAAACACTTAAATTTAATGTTAGGTTTTAATATGCACAGCACAGTAACGCAGCGCGACAGCCGCTTTTTAACTTTAACACCCGTAAATTTTTCTTTCTTCAATTCAATCTCATATAAGGGGGCTTATGTGAGATAAACCCCAAACCACACCATTTTGTTATGTAGGAGCAACGGGCGAACACAGTTCGCCCCTACGGTTCGCCCGATTCCGCGAGGGCGGCATTTAAGAGCTACGAAGCCCAAATGAAGCCTATTGTTCCCGTTGCGCTCGCGATCCTGTGAAACAGGGAGCGAGTAGCGCAACGGGTGCAAATTGCCCAGCAATGCTGAACGGCAATTTGCGAGGGGTCAAGGGACGAAGTCCCTTGTCGCAAGCTGGAGCTTTGCTCCCGCGAGAAGTTTTTGAAAAGAAAGGAAAAAAATGAAAAAGTTGTTGGTACTGTTTTTCTCTATTTTGCTGACGACGGCGACGCGTCTAAGCGCGGAAGACGGCGGGACATTCACACTAACGGGTATTCCGTCGGAGTACAACGGAAAGTATGCGCTCATTCTTGCGAACATTCCGAGGAATGTACTTAGGGGACATGAAGACGCAAAATCCGAGAATACCCCTATTTCAAATGGACGTGTAACCTTTCCCCTATGGATCGCTAACACAGGTAATAGGTATTCCGGCAATGACGCTGCTACTAATCTTATTGTTGCGATATACCTTTCAGAGAAGACTAAGTGGGGGGAAATTGAGTTGGACAGCGTTACCTTTCCTTCAGTTCCCTTTACAAACGGCAGCGCGACAAAAACTTGGAAAGACGGGCAGGGTCAAAAAAATAAGGGTCAAGACGCGAAGAATACGGAGCCCGAACAGAATAAGGCTCAAGAGACGAAGAAAGTAGAACCCGAAAAAAAGAAAGAGTCGAATAGCAAAAAACTTAAGAACTTTTTCAAGAAAATTTGAAACTCGTCTTTCGGGATACCTTTGAGTTTCACGAGGCGATGTTTGGCGGAAGTGTGGTTTAATTCGCGATCTTAGCCGCGTTCGTGATCGCGTATATGTGATGACGGGCGAACACAATTCGCCCCTACAAATAACGGACAAACAATAGATAACGGACGGGTTGACGTTATATTGCGATCGGGCGAGATCGGGCGAACACAGTTCACCCCCACGGGAGATTAACGTTATAAAGCCCGCGAAGTCAAAACCCATTAAAATTCAACTATGAAATTTTTTCATTTAATAAATGTGCGTTGGTATAACGGCACCGCTTGGTACGCCTTGAATCTCGCGAAAATGTTAGAACGCGAGGGACACGAGGCGATCGTGGGAATTCTGCCCGAAACCGAGACGGCGCGATACGCGCGCAAAAAAAATCTGCGCTTTATAGAGGGCGATTTCACGGCGAAAAACCCGATCGCGCTAATTAACGCCGCGATCCGCCTAAATAAATTCATTAACGAGTTTCAGCCCGATCACATTACCGCGCACCGCGGCGAGTTGTTTTGGTTTCTCGCGCTCAAACGGCTTTTGGGCGGCAAATTCAAACTCTCGCGCGTACGCGGCGACCAACGTCCTCCAAAGGCGAATTTCATCAATAAATTTCTGCATAACTTTTGCGCCGATACGATCATCACGAGCGGCGCGTGGATCAAAGATATTTTCACGCGCGATCTCGGTACTGACCCAAACAAAATTTTTGTAATTTACGGCGGCGTGGACACGGAATTTTTCAAATTTAACGCCGCTGGGCGTGAAAAAGTCCGCGCGGAGTTCGGCGTCGCGCAAGACGAAACGGCGATTGGAATCGTGGGTCGTTACAGCGAGGTCAAAGGACACAAAAGCCTAATTGACGCCCTCGAGCTATTGCTCGCGGAGGGCGGTCGCTATAAACTTTTGTGCGTTACTGACTCCGCCGATCTGGACATTAGAGAGCTTCGCGAATATATAGCGGCGAAAAACCTGACGGATCGCGCTTTCATTACGGGTTTTCGCCTCGACATCGCCGAGTGTATCAGCGCGTTTGATGTCGCGGTCGTGGCGTCATTAGGTAGCGAGGCGATCTGTCGCGCGGCGTTTGAAATCCTCTCCTGCGGGCGCAAATTAGTCGTTACGACCGCTGGGACTTTGCCTGAAATCGCGCCGAGCGAAAATGTCGCGATCGCGGGCGTTGCGGAGTCGCTCGCCGAAAAAATTAAAAGCTGCGTTCCGTGCGATCGCGTTTTTAGCGAGCAGGATTTTGCGCGGCAATACCTCGCCGCGATCGGCGCGAATTAGTAGCGCGTTTTATCGGCTTTGGCGATCCAAGCCTGAAACGGCGCTTCGCACGCGGCGTTTTTCACATACTCCGCTTTGAGAAACGAGCGGTTTTTACCCGCCAAAAACTCGTAAAAATTCGCGTCGTCAAAGCCCGCGATCGCGGCGTGGCTCTGCGTGCTGCCGTAAATTACGCAGTCAAGCCGCGCCCACAAAATCGCGCCGAGGCACATCGGGCACGGCTCGCAACTAGAATAGAGTTGATAGCCGCTGAGATCAAAAGTTCTTAACTTTCGCGCCGCTTTGCGGATCGCGCAAATTTCGGCGTGCGCCGTGGGATCGCGCGAAACCAAAACGCGGTTATGCGCCCTTGCGATCACCTCGCCGCCGCGCGCGATTACCGCGCCAAAGGGACCGCCCTCGCCTTTTCGCATACCGATTTGCGCCTCTCGCGCCGCGAGTACAAGCATTTCATTTGTCGCGGACTTTTCGCGGGGCTGCTTCTTGACCCCGCGAAAATCGCCGTTGCTCTCCGCCTCGCGATTTTCGCCGCCGATTGATAGCGGCTGAGTTATAGGTTTCTTGTGATACAATTTCGCCTCTTTTTCGGGATGTAGCGCAGCCTGGTTAGCGCGTGTCGTTCGGGACGACAAGGCCGGAGGTTCGAATCCTCTCATCCCGATTCTGCTTCTTGCGCGAACTTGCGCCGCATAAAATCACGATAGCGTATTTTTGCTAAAATCTCAAAATTTTAAGATCGCGTAAAGGCATAGTTTTGGCACAAAAACCGCAAGAGAACCTCCTAGACAACGAAGAAATCCAGCCGATTGACATTGAAGAATCGCTGAAAAGCAGCTACCTTGACTACTCGATGAGCGTGATTATCGGGCGCGCGTTGCCAGACTTTCGAGACGGCTTAAAGCCCGTGCATAGACGTATTCTCTACGCGATGAACGAGCTAAACCTCTCGGCGCGCGCCGCCTACAAAAAATCCGCGCGTATCGTGGGCGATGTGATCGGTAAATACCACCCGCACGGCGACACGGCGGTTTATGACGCTTTGGTGCGTATGGCGCAGGACTTTTCAATGCGCGCGCCGCTTGTCGATGGACAAGGCAACTTCGGCAGCGTAGACGGCGACAGCGCGGCGGCGATGCGTTATACCGAAGCGAGAATGACCGCGATCGCGGAGGAGTTGCTCTCGGATATTGACAAAGACACCGTCGATTTCGCGCCTAACTACGACGACAGCCTGCAAGAACCTTCGGTTTTGCCGAGCCGTATTCCGTCTTTGCTCATCAACGGCAGCAGCGGGATCGCCGTAGGTATGGCGACCAACATTCCGCCGCACAATCTAAACGAAGTGATTGACGCCCTTATTCATTTAATTGAGCACAAAAACGCTACGAGCGATGATTTAATGCAATTCGTACAGGGACCGGATTTCCCAACGGGCGGCATTATCTACGGGCGCGGCGGCATCAACGAGGCGTATCGCACGGGGCGCGGGCGCGTTCGCGTGCGGGCTAAGACGCACACTGAGCAGACTAACAAAAAAGAGATGATTATCATCGACGAATTGCCGTATCAAGTCAATAAAGCCGCGCTGATTAAGACGATCGACGAGCTTGTGAAAGAAAAACAGATTGAGGGAATCGGCGAGGTGCGAGACGAAAGCGATCGCGATGGAATGCGCGTGGTGATTGAATTAAAGCGCGACGCGATCGCCGAAATTATCTTAAACAACCTATATAAACAAACTTCAATGACGATCACATTCGGGATTATTATGCTCGGTATTCACAACCAAGAGCCGAAAATCCTAAATCTCGCCGACACTTTGAATGTCTTTTTAACGCACCGCAAAACCGTCGTGATCCGCCGCACGATCTTTGATCTGGAAAAGGCGAAAGCGCGCGCTCATATTTTAGAGGGTTTGCGATTCGCCGTGGATCATATTGACGAGATCGTGGCGTTAATCCGCGCGAGCAAAGATCGCGAGAGCGCGAAGCAGGCGTTATCCGATCGCTTTGAGTTAAGCGAACGCCAAGCGCAGGCGATCGTGGATATGCGTTTGGGGCAACTAACTGGCTTAGAGCGCGATAAAATTGAGGCGGAGTATAAAGAGTTGCTGGCGTTGATTGAGAAATTAACCGCGATCTTAAAGAGCGACAAACTGCTCAACAAAGCGATCAAAGAGGAGTTTTTGGAAATTAAAGCCAAATATTCTATGCCGCGCCTGACCGCGATTGAGGATAACTATGACGACATTGACGCGGAAGATTTAATTCCGAACGAAAATATGGTCGTAACGATCACGCATCGCGGCTACATTAAGCGCGTAAATGAGAAAAATTACGAGCGGCAAAATCGCGGCGGCAAGGGCAAGATCGCCGTTACGACTTATGAGGACGACTTTATTGAGGACTTTTTCACGGCTGACGCGCACGACACGCTTTTATTCATTACGAACAAAGGGCAACTCTACTGGCTTAAAGTCTATAAAATCCCCGAAGCCTCGCGCGGCGCGAAGGGCAAGGCGGTCGTAAATCTCATTAACTTGCGCGAGGGCGAGAAAATTATGGCGATCATTCCCACGAAAGACTTCGCGGAGGAGAAATCGCTGATTTTCTTCACTAAAAACGGCATTATCAAGCGCACGAACCTCAACGAATACGGCAATATCCGCACGGTCGGCGTCCGCGCGATCAACATTGACGAGGGCGATGAAATCGTAACCGCGCACATCGCCACGCCGCTTGAAAAAGAAGTGCTGATTATCACCAAAAACGCGATCAGTATCAGATTCCCGATCGCCGACACGCGCGAAATGGGGCGGACGACGCGCGGCGTAACGGCTATTCGCTTTAAGATCGGCGGCGATCGCGTAGTCGGCGCGGTGCTGATCAAGAGCGAGGACGACAACATTTTAACGGTGAGCGAGCGCGGGATCGGCAAGCAGTCCAAAGCGAGCGAATACCGCCTGCAATCGCGCGGCGGCAAGGGCGTGATCGCGATGAAACTCACGCCGAAAACAGGCAATTTGATCGGCGCGATCGTAGCCGACCCGAACGACCCAAAAGAGTTAATGGCTTTGACGGGCGAAGGCAAAATGATCCGCATTGACACCGCGACAATCCGCGAGGCGGGGCGCAACACAAGCGGCGTCATTATCGTGCGCGTGGAGGGCAAAGATCGCGTAGTCTCGATCGCCAGCTGCCCGCGGCAAGAATTAGACGACGAGGGCGAAAGCGAAAACGGCGGCGGCGAAAGCGAGTAATTTTTGGCGTTAAAAGCTCGTCAAAAACATTTCGTTAAAACCCGTTGCCAGATCGCGACTACAGGCTTACCTCTAAAAGCTCGTTAAAACATTGCGTTAAAGCCCCCCTCTTGATAAGGGGGGTTGGGGGAGATAGTCCCTTTTTCGCCATTCTCCGCGCCAAAACCATA
>JAITUT010000061.1 GCA_031286325.1 Helicobacteraceae bacterium | reverse complement strand
ATCTGCCAGATAATAATATGACAAGGTGCGCTAGATACGCTGATAAAAATGATTCTCCATTTAAGCTTCTCGACTTTGAGAACAGACTAGAGGAGTTCAAAAAATCTCCCTTTAGTTCTGGTTATAGAAGCAATAGTCGTAAAGATGGTTTCTTTTTCAATTATAACGGCGAATATTTTATTGATAATAATTCTGGCCGTCATCAGCATTTAGTATTGGCAGAAGCAACTAATGCTGACATAGAAGAAATAGCATGTAGGTATGCCTACATTGATTTTCGTGTAAAAATAAATGAACCTTTTTTCTATGCTTCTTGTTTTGATATAGCGAACTACGATCAATTTGTTAAAAACCACCAGGAGGGACGATACAATGACAGATGAGCAAAAAAAGTTGCTCGATAGAGCTTATGCGTTACTAGTGCAACTTGAGGGTTCAAAGCCTAAACCGTATGTAGACGCCAATAAATTTGCCACCGTCGGTATTGGCGTTAATATAAGTTGTCGTTAATTCCAAATACGACGCGCGTTATTTTTTTGCGCTTTTCTAGGTTTAATTTACCGCCGCGAGAGGGCGGCGGATAAACGGGGCTTTGATAGCCCCGAAGTTGCTAAACGACTAATCTATCTGCCGTCTTAAATGCGCCGGTTTTGAGAACTCCTCGTAATCCTCGCCGCCAACGACTTTGCGCGCGCCGCCGCGTCTGTTTATGCTGGGCGATTCCAGATCGGAGCCTGCGATATTGCCCAAAAACTCAAATCCTCGTTGGTTGGTAAAACTGCCGCCGAGGTTGCCGCCGCCCACAGCGGCGCGCGATCTCGCGGGTTGCTCGCGCGTGATGTTATTCGCCGATTCCACAGGCGCGATTGAGGCGATGATCGTTACGCGCGCCTCTTCGCTCGTCATATTTTCGTCAAACGCCACGCCAAATTTAAGTTTCGCGTCCGGGTCCATCGCGCCGTGAATGTGTTGCATCGCGTGATTAACCCCCATAATCGGATAATCCGGTCCGATCTGGAAATTCACAATGCCGTAGGTTGCGCCGTTGATGTTCAAATTCTCCAAAAGCGGCGACTCAATCGCCTCTTTAAGAGCCTCGTAAGCGGCGTTCTCTTTCGCGCTGTAACCCATACCGATGATCGCTTGTCCGCGGTGGCTCGTCATAAGGGTATGCAGATCGTTAAAGTCGGTGTTAATACCCTCCATTCCGTTCGGCAAAGAGATCGCGCTGATACCGCGTACGGCTTTCGCCAGCACATCATCTACTATCGCGAGGGCGGCTTTCATACCCGTTTTTTTCTCCACTAAAGATAAAAGTTTGTCATTGGGAATTATCACCACGGAATCACACTCGGCTTTTAGGGCTTCAATACCGTCGCGCGCGATTTTCGGGCGTCCTAGCTCAAAACTAAAGGGCTCGGTGCAAACGCCGATCGTTAACGCCCCCGTCTCTTTCGCCGCGTGCGCTACGACCGCCGCCGCGCCCGTACCCGTGCCGCCGCCCATTCCCGCCGCGATAAAGACGAGATTCGCGCCGCGCATAGCGTCTTGAATCTGGTTAAAGTGCTTTTCGGCGGCTTCTCTCGCCACTTCGGGTTTGCCGCCCGCGCCCAGCCCGTCTCCCAAAGTAATTTTGGATCTGTCGTCCAGAATTGAGACTTGCAAGCTCTGCGCGTCTGTGTTGATTGCGAGGAGGTCGATACCGCGCACGCCTTGCCGCGCCATATAATTCACCATATTCACGCCGCCGCCGCCCACGCCGACTACTTTGATGCACACATTGTTCGTCTTCCGCTTGGACTCGTCTATAGAGATGAGCCCCAAAAGATTACTCTCAGCCATTTTCCGCCCTTCCCGAAGCATATTTTTGACTTTTGCGATCAGTCAAGCACATTCAGTTCCTAAAATCGGATTTTTGTTTGAATGTTGTAATGATAGCGAAAAATTATTTTAATAATTTTACTCTTTTTGTATGTGATTTATTTGCGATTTTCCTTTAGATTACTGCTGGCTATTTAATTGCAAAAGCCGTATATAAGCGGTATTTGATTTTAATATAATTTCGCGTGGGGCGAATATATTTTAATTGTAAAAAAGCAAGTTAGATTTATTCTTCAAAACGCAGTGAAACTTCCAGCGAAATCACTTTTAAGGTTTGTTGTGTAAGATTTTGTATTTCTTTTTAAGGCGCGCAATGAAGGATAAATTTTTTGTAACGAGTCCGATCTATTATGTAAATGATGTGCCGCATATCGGGCACGCGTATACAACGATCATCGCCGCGGTTTTGGCGCGCGAGGCGGCGCTTCGCGGCAAAGAAGTCTTCTTTTTGACAGGCACGGACGAGCACGGGCAAAAAATTGAGCAAGCCGCCGCGTCGCGAGGTGAAACTCCCGCCGTTTACGCCGAAAAAATCAGCGCGAAATTTCGCGAAATGTGGGATTATTTCGGAATAAAATATACGCGATTTATCCGCACGACAGACGCCGATCACAAAGCGGGCGTGCAAGCCGCCTTTGAAAAAATGTGGCAAAACGGCGATATTTACAAGGGCGAATTTGAGGGTCATTACTGCGTTTCGTGCGAGGCGTTTTGGACGGATACGCAGCTAATGGACGGCGAGCTTTGCCCCGATTGCGGCAAGGCGACTACAATCCTAAAAGAAGAAAACTATTTTTTTAAGTTAAGTAAATATCAAGATCGCCTGCTTGAATGGTATGCTTCAGACGAAAATTTGATCCTGCCGAAGTCGCGCAAAAATGAAGTCGTCCGCTTTGCGCAGGGCGGTTTGCAAGACCTTTCGATCACGCGCACGACCTTTGAATGGGGGGTGAAATTGCCCGCGATCGCGAGCGATCCCAAACATATTATTTATGTCTGGCTAGACGCGCTGATGAACTATGTAACCGCGCTAGGCTACGGTACGGGCGGCAAAAATATGGATTTTTGGGCTGCGGATTATCACATTATCGGCAAGGATATTTTGCGATTTCACGCGGTTTATTGGCCCGCGTTTTTAATGTCGCTTAACCTCGCGCTGCCAAAACGGATCGCGGCGCACGGCTGGTGGACGCGCGACGGCGCGAAAATGAGCAAATCAAAGGGCAATGTGATCAATCCGCGCGAGGTTGCGGACGCCTATTCGCTGGATGCGTTTAGTTATTTTATGTTGCGCGATGTGCCGTTTGGGCAGGACGGCGACTTTGCGCAAAAGGCGCTCGTCGATCGTATAAACGGCGATCTGGCAAACGATCTGGGAAATTTATTAAATCGCTTGCTGGGAATGGCGGAAAAGTATTTCGCGCTGGCGATCAAAGCGGTGAATTTGCCGCGCTTCGGCGAGGAGAAAAAGCAAACGGACGCGATTATAGAAGGGCTTGCGCCGCTTTTTGAGAGCTTGCAATTTCATCGCTATCTAGAAGAACTTTGGCGCGTTTTCACGATCGGCAACAAGGCGATCAACGACTTCAAGCCTTGGGAAAAGATGAAAACGGGCGATAGCGATCAGGTCGCGGAACTCTTGGTTTTCGTGGCGAATTTGCTCGCGAAGGGCGCGATCTTGCTCGCGCCGATAATGCCGTCAAAGTGCGCCGCTATCGCCGCGGCGCTTGGGATCGCGATCAACGCCGAGACGCGCAAAAATTTAATAGAGCAGGGCGGTTGGATCGCGAATTTCACGCTGACGAAACGCGATCCGCTTTTCGCCCGCGTTGAGGCGTTGCTACTGCCTGAAGCCCCGAACATTGCCGCGGAGAGCTCTGTCGCTGAAAAATCTCTCGCGTCCGCGACTCTACAAAATTGTGTTTCAATAGACGATTTCGCGAAAGTCGCGATCAAAGTCGGCACGATTTTAAGCGCGAAAAAAGTTGAAAAAAGCGCGAAATTATTGCTCCTTAGCGTGGATTTGGGCGAGGGCGGGGCGCGGCAAATTGTCTCTGGGATCAGCGAATTTTACGAGCCTGAGGCGATCGTGGGGGCGCAAGTTTGCGTGATCGCGAACCTTAAACCCGCGAAAATTATGGGCATTGAGAGCGAGGGAATGATCCTCGCCGCGAAAGACAAAAATTCTCTGAAACTAATCCGCCCCGAAAGTTTGACAGAAAACGGAACTTTAGTGAAATGACGAAGTTTAAGGCGCGTAAGGTCTGTTGCGAAAAAAGCCTAATAATCCGCGATCTTCGCGCTGGCAAAGCGGCGCGGAGAGGCGCGGCGGCAATTTTCGGGACTTTCCAAAGACGCGCTCTTTGCTCTAAGCGGGAGCAAAGCTCCCGCGAGAATCAATTATGAAAATCGCTTCTTTAGTCGAGATCGCGCACGGCACGCTTCTAAACAAACCTACGATCGAGCGCGTTACAGGCTTTTCATTCAGCGCGAAAAACACGCGGCGCGGCGAGTGCTACATTCATCTTTTTGGGCATCTTGGCGAAATAAATCTCGCGATCGCGAACGGCGCGTTCGCCGTGATTTTTAAGGGCGATCCGGGCGATATGGAGAGCGAATCGGCGTTGATTTTTTCGGACGATATGGGCAAATCAATGTCTGGGATCGCGCGGTATTTGCTGCTCTCAAAAAATGTAGTAATTACGATCGCGAGCGAAATAGAAATAGCGATCGCAAAGGCGTTGATAAACGATAAAAAATGCTTAATAAACCCGCCGTTAGATATTGCGGTAGAAGCGCTCGCGAGCGAAAATGATTTTTGCTATTTGTGCGATGAAAAGAGCGATCTGTTTTTCGCGAGTTTTTTACAAGATCAAATTAAGATCGGCGAGGTAAAAGTAACGAAAGAGACTCTCTTTGAAACCGTGATCGCGCATAACGGCGAGAGCTATTTAGTGCAGATTTCGCCATTATTCAAGCGGCAATTCGCAAATGTTTTATGCTACGCCGCGACAAACGCGTTAAAGATAAATTTTTCACGCCAAATTGAGTTAAATCGGTTTAACAAAATAGATGTTAACGATCGCGCTATAATTTTTGACGAAGCCAATGAAGAAGAAGAAAACGAAGCGATAAATTTTATCAAGAGGATCGCGCCTTGGGCGAAGTTATATATCGCGCCCAAAAATATAAAAATAACATATAGCGACATTCGCAAAAATCGCTTTGACATCGCGTATATTAACGGCGTCAAACGCGAAAACTTTGACCTCTCAGCCCCCTCTCAGACTTTGTTTTAGATAAATAAAATTATTGATATAATCGCAATAAGTTATCCAAAAGGGCGGCAATGAAGTTGAAAACTCGTCTTTCGGTATTTTTAGCGCTCGTCTTGATAATACTCACGGCGTTGATTATTGTGGCGGTCTCGATCGGATTCCGCAATTTTGGGATCTACAGCGCCAAAGAAAAAGCCTATGTGGCTTCGAATCTTGTGCGGGACGGCTTGACTTCGCATATGGTCAGCGGCACGATGGACAAACGTCATTACTTTATGGAAAAGATCGGCGCTACAAGCGATATTAAAGACCTCTGGATCGTGCGATCGCAGAGCGTTTTGGAGCAATACGGCGCAGGCTTTGAGAGCAACAACACGCACGATATTATAGATTCTCGCGTATTTGAGACAGGCAAATCCGTAGAAATTTTGAATGAATCTTGGGACGAAGTAGATTTGCGCATTACGATTCCCTATATCGCCACGCCTGAGTGTATGCAATGCCATATCGCAAATCGCGGCGATGTGTTGGGCGTGGTCAATATGCGCTTTGACATCACAAATACGCGCGATGTCGCGACCCGCACAATTTTTTGGATCGCCGTAATTTCACTAGTGGTTTTGCTAGTCGTGATCTTAGCCGCGAACTACTACGCGGACGAATATTTGCAACTCTTTGAGTCTATTATGCGCTCGATTAAAGCCGCGCACGACGGCGATTTCACGCAGCAAATTATGACAAAAATCAAGGATGAGGGCGGCAAGCTCGCGCATTTCTTGAACTCTCTAACCGCGCACTTGAACCAAGTTGTCTCAGACATTGACAAGAAAATTTCGGTTTTGATCGGCAATGTTTACGACATTCACGAGAGAAACCCGCTCAATAGAGTCGGCGTGATCGTAGATTCGCTCGTGGATATTTACAACTTTAAGAAAACGATTGAATCCGATCGCGACAAAGATGAAATTTACTCGCACCTCTTGATGATTTCGCAACGGATCGCGGGCGAGGGCGCGGAGTGCGCGCTCTTTGAAATGAACGCGCATAAAGAGACGCCGATTTTGGTGGATAGTTCGCGTCAGGGCTGGTTTTGCGAGATCAAAGGCGATCCGCTCGTTTGCGCCGACTGCCGCGCGCTAAGAAGCGGCAGCGCCGTATTTTCGGACGAGTTTAGCGATATTTGCAAGTATTTCAAAAACAGCGCGGAAGTTTTCTACGCTTGCTTACCGTTTAGAATGACGGGCGAAAAGACGTTGCTCCTTACGATCTCGGTGCGTACGAGAGAAGAGATAGAGCATATTAAAGCCGAAAATTTTCGCCTTTTCAACTATTTTGAGGCGGCGCGACCTGTTTTGGAGAGCCGCTATTTGACGCAGGTTTTGCAGGAGTCGAATTTGCGCGATGGTTTGACGGGGCTCTACAACCGTAAATTTTTAGACGAATTTATCGAACACATCACGCATCAGGCGACCCGCGCGAACGCGCCATACGCTTTGCTCGCGCTAGATATTGACTTTTTCAAAATGGTTAATGACGCTTACGGGCACGATATAGGCGATGTGGTGTTAAAGGGGTTCGCCGAAACGCTCGCTAGCTCCATTCGCGAGGCTGATGTCGCGGTGCGGCAGGGCGGCGAGGAGTTTTTAGTCTTGCTGTTTAACGCCGATGAGGAGAATGCGATGAGGATCGCGGAGAAGATTCGCGAAAAGTTCGCCTCGCGCAGTTTCGCGGTGCAGGGGGGGTCTATCGTTAAGACCGTAAGTATCGGCGTGGCAATGTTCCCAAGCGACGCCGAAAAGATGTGGCGGGCGATCAAATTCGCCGACATCGCGCTCTACAAGGCGAAAAATTCAGGACGCAACAGAGTCATACGCTTTACGCAAGATATGGTCAAAGACAACGGGGAAGAGTATTAAAATAATGCCGCGAAAATAGAGATATTAACCGTGCGAAAAGACATAAAAAAGAAGGCAAATTAAATGAAAAAATTTATGAATGCAAGCGATTGCGGCTTGCGGTTAATTAATTATTCAAAAAGTACTTCCCGCGTTCTTATAGAAACGCCTTGGCAGTACTCTTGTCTTGATCTATTGGATATTTTGAAAATCTATACGGGATATAATGGGAACGACAACTTTGATTTTTATAATGTCTATGAGAAAGTATATTTTTCAACAAAATACGGACGCAAAAATTTTGACGAGGTAACCGTTAGAGATTTTCAGGGAATTAGTCCATCAACGATTTGTACTTTTGGAGATTTAAAAATAGAATATGGTTTTCGTAAATATAAGAAATGGTCAAAAGTATATCCTGTCGCTACTCAGGCTCACGGAGACTATCCAAGTGAAGAAGAATACAAATATCTCGAAAATGTTTCTTCGGAGCAACTTGCGGAACTTTTAAAAACTGGAAGCATAGAAAGGTTTTTTGCAACAAGCGCATTGCCGTTATACAAAGATGATTATTTGAAAACGTTTAACGAAAAACTCAAAGAGCATTTTACAAACAAGTATAAAATATCAGACGAAATATATGAGCCAACGTGGAATTCAAACAAACTGATAAGAAAATAAATATATTATGACAAAAATTCCTCTGTGTTTATTATCAAACTTTCTTTTGCTTCGGTTTTCATTGTGATTTCATTCTATTATTTCTCTTTCAACCATTTCCACTCCCAATATTCTGCGGAATAGTCTAACTCTTGAGTGTAATCTACTTCGTCGGCAAACCAATCTACTTCCTTTCCAAGCCGAACAACATCTTCTATGAAATTGTCTTTGTTTAAACTTGAATTGTTTTTTATAAAGTTTTTATTTGATAACCCTTTGTCTAACCATTTTAAAAAGGTTTTTCCCAACTCAAATTTTTGTTCGATTTTGTATAATTTTTTATATTCCTCTAATGAAACACAAAAATCAATCGTCAAATCATTATC
>JAITUT010000056.1 GCA_031286325.1 Helicobacteraceae bacterium | reverse complement strand
AACGGGAAAGAAGGTTTTGCGCGGCTGTTAGTTCAAAAAATATAATAATTGACGTAGCCAGCCCCGCCTCCCGCCCTCTATTTCCTGTCTCCACGTCCCAATTAGCAAAACTTATCTTGTAATTAAATATATTCTTTTGCGTTCGCCGCTTGTGGGAATTGATAGTTGCTCGCGATATTTTGTGATCGTACGGCGAACCATATTTATATTGCCGAATTGTTTTTGAATTATTTGCAATAATTTTTGATCGCTAAGCGGTTTTTCTTTCGGCTCTTCTTTGATGAGTTTTTGTAGATAATCTTTGATTGCCCGAGTGGAAGTTTCGTTGTTGTCGTCGATCGCGATGCTAAAAAAACTTTTTAACTCAAATCTGCCGCGATCGCAGACTAAATATTTATTGCTGATCGCGCGGCTAATTGTGCTTGAATTTCGCTCTAAATCCGCTGAAATATCCGCAAGCTTCATAGGCGCGATCGCGCCGTTATTTTTGAAAAAATCATATTGGCGATCAATGATCATCAAGCCGATATTCATTAGAGTTTTTCTACGCATTTCAACCGCGTCAATTAAATCGCGCGCCTCTTTAATTTTATTCTTCACAAAATCTTCTTTTTTATCTAGCCCGTTCGTATCGATCGTAAGCGTGGGATAATACGGGTCGTTTAACTCAATTTCTAACTTTCCCGTAACGGGATCGTTAAACACAAAAAAATCGGGAATTACCTGCGGCGAATTTTCGTAAAAATCAATCGCGGGCGGCGCGCGGAATTTTTTGAAAACCAGCAACGCTTCGGCGAAACGATCCTCTTTGCGAAAAGCTTGTAATTTATCACTATTGTAAATTAAAGTTTTAACTAATTGATATAAATCTTCGTCATCTTTATCTATATCTTCGCATTCGTTTAATTGCCACATAAATGATTCTTCATTATTTTTTGCGCCGATTCCAGTAGGCGAAAATCTTTCAAATCTTAAACGAATTTTTTCTATTTCTTTCGGGTTTTCATTTAATTTCGCCGAAATCTCGTCTGTATCGCCCTCAAAAAACCCCTCTTCGTTAATAAAATTTATCAGCTCCAGCGCGATTTTTTTACTTTTCGGCGTTGGGAAAAATTGATCTGTTATTTGCTCATATAGAGCGTCGTAGAGCGAATTTTGCTGCAAAGTCGTAGCCTCTATCGTGTCTGTTATTGACTTTTTGTTTTCGTCTTTTCTGTAATAATTATCGTCAAATCCTCTGAAATCTTCGTCTTCAAAATCGTCTTTATCTTCTGGATCGTTTTCGTCATAAGATATTTCTTGGTTTCCTTCTATTTGTAAAAAGGGATTTTCTTCGGCTTTTTCTTTTAATAATGATTCTAGTTCTGTGATTGGTTTTTGCAGTATTGGAAGCCACCCGCGCAGAGTTTCGTTTAATCCGCCTTTTGACGTTTGAGTTACGCGTAGTTTTCCGCCGCTCATAACTTATAATTTTCTCCCAAATAATGACGAATTACATCTGGATTTTTCGCCACTTCGTCCGCGCCGCCTTTAGCGATTATATTGCCGCCGTGCAAAACATAAGCGTAATCGCAAACGCCCAAAGTTTCGCGCACATTGTGATCGGTAATTAAAACTCCTATATTTTGCGAACTTAAAAATTTGATCATCTTTTGAATGTCGGCGACCGCGATCGGATCAACGCCCGCGAAAGGCTCGTCTAATAAAATAAATTTTGGCTCGCCCACAAGCGCTCTTGCGATCTCCGCTCTGCGCCGCTCGCCGCCCGAAAGATTGATCCCTTTCCGCACGCGGATATGCTCGATATTAAATTGCTCCAAAAGATTTTCTATGCGCGTTTTTTGTTTATTTCTGTCTTTCGGAAACGCGAGCTCCGCCGCTAATAATAAATTGTCTTCCACGCTTAATTCTTTGAATATGCTCGATTCTTGCGGCAGATAACCGATCCCTAATTTCGCGCGCTCGTGCAAAGACAATTTTGAAATTTCGCGATCGTCTAAATAAACTTCGCCCGCAGTAACGTCTACTAAACCGCAAATAATATAAAAAGTTGTAGTTTTACCCGCGCCGTTTGGACCTAATAAACCAACGATTTTCGCGCTCTCAACTTCAATTGAAACGCTATGTAAAATTTCGGTGGTTTTATAGCGTTTTACAAGCCCGATCCCTTTTAAAATATGCGTCATTTTATCACCCTTAAAATTCGTTCGTTATCAACTACCTCAATCGCAATTGTTATAAACGGTAATTTGTAATCGATAATATACTTTTTTACCTCATCGTTCGCCCATTCTATAAATATCCAGCCGCCATTATGTAATAACTCAAAAATTTCGGCGATCATAGATTGATTTTCATCAATTCTATACATATCAATATGGCGAAAATTATCAACATATTCGTGCATAATCGCGAAAGTCGGCGAGGCTACTAAATTTTCCAGCCAATCGCCGAAAAAAGCCTTGAAAAACTGCCGCACAAATTCGGTTTTGCCCGCGCCCAGATCGCCGTCAAGGAGCACAATCGCGCCCGAACCCGCCCCAAACTCGGCGATCAAATCCGAGCAAACGCGAGAGAGTTCATAAGGCGTCCGCGCAGTATAAAGATCGTTCATAACTTCGCGCTGACCTCAATAATTTTCGCGAGTTTCTCGCGCGCCCTGCCGCTTACGATCGTCTCTCTCGCGATCGCTATGCCGTCTTTAATGTCCCGCGCCAACCCCAAAACTTCGAGTCCGATCGCTGCGTTTAACAGCACGACATCGCGCTGCGGTTCGGTCGCTTCGTTGTTAAAAACATTCCAAGTGATTTTGGCGTTAAAAGCCGCGTCGCCGCCGCGCAACGCCTCCGTAGGCGCCTCCACAAGCCCAAAGCGAGACGCTGAAAGCTCGTATAAAAACGTCTGCTGTCCCGCCGTCCGCGCCACAAAATTGAGCCCCGAAAGCGCCAGCTCATCTACGCCGCCGTCCCCGCATACGACCGCCGCTGAAAGCGCGCCCATTTTCTTAAAGACCTCCGCCAGCACGGGCGCTAAGTTCCTGTCATAGACGCCGATTGAGTGGCGGCGCACGCCCGCGGGATTCGTAAGCGGTCCTAAAATGTTAAAGATCGTGCGGTGATCGAGGCTCTTTCTGATCGGCATAATGTGCTTCATCGCTGGGTGATGGTTCTGCGCGAACATAAAGACGAAGCCCGTTTCTTCCAGCAATTTAACTTGCTGATCGGGCGCGATGGCGAGCGAAATTCCCAGCGCCTCCAATACGTCTGCCGCGCCCGATTTGCTCGTAATCGAGCGGTTGCCGTGCTTCGCCACAAATCCGCCCGCCGCACAAATTACGAGACAGCTCGTCGTGGAAATGTTGAACGAAAACGACTTGTCGCCGCCCGTGCCAACGACATCTATTAGTTTATTTTCCAGCGATTTGTCAAGGTTCAGCCGCAATGCGTGAGACTTCATCACCTCCGCCGCCGCCGCGATCTCTTCCGCGTTTTCGCCGCGCTCAAACATCTCGCGCAACATCACTTGCGCCTCTTCAAACCCCATTTCGTTCTTAAAGAGTTTGTCAAATCGTTCTTTTGCTTCTTGATATGTCAAAATCTACTCCTAATTAAACTACCGCTAATTTTAGTGAAAGTTACTTAAATTGGAGTGTTTTTTGCTTGTTTGCCGCCCTTATTTACCGCCTTTAGGCGGAATTTCACGCGGAATTTCGCGGCGGAAAAATTAACCGCGCAAGGCGATTTTTGTGTTTAGACGAGAAATATGAGAGCGGCGAAGGAAGACTAAAAAGTCTATCCCAAAGCCGCGCCGCGAATTAAACGCGGTATAAATTAAAAACGCGCGCTTTATTTAGAGCCGACAAACGCAGCCATATCAACAAGGCGGTTCGTGTATCCCCACTCATTGTCGTACCACGCCAAAACTTTCGCGAACTTATCGCCGATAACCTGCGTAGTGTCGGGCACGAAAATGCTTGAAGCCGCGCAGTGGATAAAGTCGCTGGAAACGCACTTATCCTCATCAACAATAATCAGCCCTTTGAAAGCGCCGTTTGCCGCCGCGCGGATCGCGTTGTTGATCGCGTCTTTCGTAACGGATTTTTTAACATTGATCGTCAAATCCACAACGCTCACATCGGGCGTAGGCACGCGGATCGCAAAGCCGTTGAGTTTGCCCGCGAGTTCGGGAATCACTAAGCCGACGGCTTTCGCCGCGCCTGTCGTGGTCGGAATCATATTCAGAGCCGCCGCGCGCGCCCTGCGGCAATCTTGCGGGTGCTTCACGTCAAGGATATTCTGATCGTTCGTGTAACTATGCACGGTCGTCATCAAACCGTTTTCAATGCCGAAAGCGTCGTTCAAAGCTTTTGCGATCGGCGCGAGGCAGTTTGTGGTGCAAGAAGCATTGCTGAGGACTGTTTCGCCGTTATATTTATCGTTATTGACGCCCATTACGAATGTCGGCGTGTCGTCTTTGGCGGGCGCGCTCATCACGACTTTTTTAATGTTGCCGCGAATGTGCGCCGCGGCTTTTTCTTTCGTGAGAAATTTGCCGGTACATTCAAGGAGCACCGTAGCCGCGCCGAAATCGCACTCGGCGGGATCGCGCGTGGAGTTGATTTTGACGGTGTTTTTGCCGATCTTAATCGTCTTTTCGTCGATCAGCTTCACGCCGTCAAAGCGTCCGTGCACCGAGTCGTATTTGAGCAGATACTCAATCATATCGGGGGCGCCGGTGGCGTTGATCGCCGTTAATTCCAAATCGTCCCGATCCGCGATGACCTTTGCCGCGAGCATACCAATCCTGCCAAAGCCGTTGATGGCTACTTTTACTGACATCTTGTCTCCTTTGTTTAAAGTGTTGAAAGAGTAGCACAAAGTTAATTTTGCAAGCTAAACAAAGCCTTTCTTTAGAAACTCACGAAATTTGCCTTCGTCCTAAACTCCGCGTTAATGCCGTAAATGGCGGAAAAGTTTCAACTTGGGCTTAGCAACTCTTAAATACCGCTCGCGATCTCATAGATGCGATATTTTATGATGGGAATAGAGATTTCTTGACTTGATCGTTAAGGGTTAAAGCGCGATAAAGCGAATTTAATAACGCGCCCGCCTTTGTTTTCCGAATAAGCGCGGATAGGAGATCGGTAATTAACGCAAGGGAAATTTTGGTATAATAAACACTTAAACTTTAATGTTAGGTTTTAATATGTTCAGTTCAGTTCAGTTCAGTTCAGTTCAGTTCAGTTCAGTTCAGTTCAGTTCAGTTCAGTTCAGTTCAGTTCAGTTCAGTTCAGTTCAGTTCAGTTCAGTGCGGCGCAACGCGCTAACCGCTCTTTAACTTTAA
>JAITUT010000054.1 GCA_031286325.1 Helicobacteraceae bacterium | reverse complement strand
ATAGATAACGGGCGAACACACTTCGCCGTTTGCCCGCACGGGGTTTTGGCGGGGTTACGTTGTATTGCGATCGGGCGAACACAGTTCGCCCCTACGGTTCGCCCAATTCCGCGAAGGGCAACATTTTAGAGTTACCGCTACTTAACCAACCCGCCCTTTTTAGGTCCAGATTGACCGCAACAGTTTTTATATTTTTTGCCGCTCCCGCACGGGCAAGGATCGTTGCGCGGGATTTTTTTCTCTATTAACGGCGCGTTTTGCTTCACGTCGTCCGTGCCGCTTAACGCCGACGCCTCGTGTTTAAGCCGCACATTCTCCGCCGCCGCTTCCATTTGCGCGCGCATTCTTTCAAGCGCCTCCTGCTCGTCCGTAGCGCGGAATCTAATTGAATACAAAGTCTTTATGATCGCGCTTTTTATGCCCGCCGTTAGCTCGTTAAAGAGCATAAACGACTCTTTTTTGTATTCCACAAGAGGGTCTTTTTGGTTGTAGCCGCGCAAGCCGATACCCGTTTTCAAAATGTCCATTCGGTAAAGGTGCTCGCGCCAGAGCTCGTCAAGGTTTTGCAGGTATAAAATCCGCTCAATTTCGGCGCGCTGATCGGCAACGGGGGCGAACTTTTCGTCATAAACCGCGGAAAGCGCGTCTTCAAGCCGCGATTTTAACTCGTTGCTGCCCAAATCTTCAAGCCCGCCGCCTCTAATATCCGCTTTCAAATCCTCTAAAAGCGACTTCGCGAGAGCGTCAAAATCAACATCTTTCGCGTCTAAATTATCCACGATCCCGCGATTGGCGAACAAAGTATCCAAATAATATCTGCGGTTTTCGGCGATTTTCTGCCCGATCGCGAACTCCTCGCGCAACAAATCGCGGCGGAACGCGTAGATTAGCTTTCTCTGCGCGTTTGCGACATCGTCATATTCTAGAAGGTGCTTTCGCGCCTCAAAGTGCATTGCCTCGACCTTTTTCTGCGCCTTTTCGACCGCGCGCGTAACCATTCCCGACTCAATATATTCGCCGTCTTTGACCCCCAAACGACCCATAATGTTTTTAATGCGATCGCTGCCGAAAATGCGCAATAAATTATCTTCCAAACTCAAATAAAAGCGGCTTTCGCCCGGATCGCCCTGTCTGCCGCTGCGCCCTCGCAATTGATTGTCAATCCTGCGCGATTCGTGGCGCTCCGTGCCGATGATAAATAAGCCGCCCGCCGCGCGCGTCTCGTCGTCAAGTTTAATATCCACGCCGCGCCCCGCCATATTTGTCGCGATCGTAACTTGCCCCTTTTTGCCCGCGTCCGCGATGATCAAAGCCTCTTTCTCGTGCTGTTTGGCGTTCAAAACATTGTGCGGAATTTTTACCGCCGCGAGTTTTTGCGACAAAAATTCGCTCTTTTCAATGCTGAT
This sequence comes from Helicobacteraceae bacterium, assembly GCA_031286325.1. Classification (GTDB taxonomy): domain Bacteria; phylum Campylobacterota; class Campylobacteria; order Campylobacterales; family SZUA-545; genus JAIRNH01. The sequence goes on along the minus strand of JAITUT010000054.1, from coordinate 4,379 downwards.
CGTGCCTACCAAAACGGGCTGACCCTTTTTGTGCAACTCGGCAATTTGCTCCAAAACCGCGTCATATTTTTCGCGCTCGGTGCGGTAAATTAGATCGTTGTGATCTTTGCGCGTTACGGGTACATTTGTCGGGATTGAGATCACGTCCAGCGAATAAATTTGACTAAACTCCGTCGCCTCCGTCTGCGCCGTGCCCGTCATACCCGCGAGTTTCTCGTAGAGCCTGAAATAATTCTGAAATGTAATGTCCGCGAGCGTTTGGCTCTCCTCTTTGATCGCGACCTTTTCTTTCGCTTCCAACGCTTGGTGCAAACCCTCCGAATAACGCCGCCCCGTAGAGAGTCTGCCCGTAAATTCATCTACGATCACGATCTCGCCGTCTTTGACGACATAATGCACATCTTTTTCAAACAAGTGCCGCGCTTTGAGCGCCTGATCCAAATGGTGCGCTAAAACGGCGTTTTCCATATCGTATAAATTTTCCACGCCGAAGAGCTTTTGCGCGCGCTCGACGCCGCTATCCGTTACCATAATTATGCGGTTTTTTTCGTCGATCGTGAAATCTTCGTCTTTTTTCAGGCGGCTTGCGACATCGTCCGCTTTGGAGTAGTGTTCCATTTTGCGGTTTGTGGGACCAGAAATTATGAGCGGTGTTCGCGCCTCGTCGATTAAAATGCTATCCACCTCGTCTACGATCGCGTAGTGGTGTTCGCGTTGCGTCATTTCGCCCAAGTTATATTTCATATTGTCGCGCAGGTAATCAAAGCCAAACTCGTTGTTCGTCCCGTAGGTAATGTCGGCGCGGTAAGCCTGCGAACGCTCTTCGCCCAAACCCAGATCGCTCGTAACAACGCCCACCGAAAAACCCAAAAAGTTATAGAGGACGCCCATCTCCGCGCCGTCTCTTTTGGCGAGGTAATCATTGACGGTTACTAGGTGCGCGCCCTTGCCCGTAAGGGCGTTTAAGGCGATCGGCAATGTCGCGACCAGCGTCTTGCCCTCGCCTGTTTTCATCTCGGCGATCCGCCCCTCGTGCAATGCAAGCCCGCCGATAATTTGCACGTCAAAGTGGCGCATATTAAGGACGCGCCGCGAAGCCTCGCGCGTGATCGCGAAACTATCGTTTAAGACGCTATCAAGGCTCTCGCCGCCTTGCGCGCGCGATCTTAATTCGCCAAACGCCGCTTGCAGCTCAGAGTCGCTCATTGCGGTATATTTCGCCTCTAACCCGTTGATCGCGACGAGCCTCTTGCGGTATCGTTTCAACTCCTTTTCGTTGCGGGTGCCTAAAATTTTTTCAATAATGCTTTTAATCACTTTCGCCTCCAAAAACTCGCGATTTTAGCAGAATGAAACTTCCGCCGCGAAAATCACGAGTTGCCTAAATTTTGGGCAACGGCTAAAACCTAATTTCCGTTACAATCGCGCCGTTAATCCAACCTTACAGGAGGCAAATGTGGCTTTCAATGTGAATGCGAATGACTTCGCGAAATACGAAAAAGTTGTCGCCGACAACAGGATCGAGTTTATAGATTTCCGCTTCACCGACATCAAGGGCGTGTGGCACCACGTTTCATACACCGTCAAGTCAATAGACAAAGGCGTCTTTGAAAACGGCTTGCCCTTTGATGGCAGCTCAATCCCGAATTGGCAACCGATCAACAAATCCGATATGATCTTAGCGCCAGACGCGGGTACGGTTTTTGTCGATCCTTTCACCGCCGATCCGACTGTGGTCGTGATCTGCGATGTCTGGGATATTTACAAAAACCAACCTTACGAGAACTGCCCGCGATCTATTGCGAAAAAAGCGACCGAATACCTGAAATCCACAGGGCTCGGCGATGTGGCGTATTTCGGTCCCGAAAACGAGTTTTTCGTCTTTGACGAGCTCAGAATCCGCGATGATGTCAATTGCCAATACTACGAAATTGACAGCGAAGAGGGCGAGTGGAACGGCGCGACTAAATTTGAAGATCGCCCGAACACAGGGCATCGCCCCGGGCTAAAAGGCGGCTATTTCCCAGTTCAGCCGATCGACAGTATGGTCGATCTGCGCGCCGAAATGGTAAAAACCCTCGAAGCCGTGGGGCTTGACGTGAATATCAACCACCACGAAGTCGCGCAAGCGCAGGGCGAAATCGGCGTGAAATTCGCGTCGCTTGTTGAAGCCGCCGACAATGTGCAAAAGCTCAAATATGTGATCAAAAATGTCGCGCACCTCAACGGCAAAACCGCGACTTTTATGCCCAAGCCGCTTTATGGCGACAACGGCAGCGGTATGCACTGCCACCAATCAATTTGGAAAGGCAATGAAAACACTTTCGCGGGCGACAAATATCAAGGGCTTAGCGACGCCGCGCTCTACTACACGGGCGGCGTTTTGAAACACGCGCAGTCGATCGCGGCTTTCACAAACGCCTCTACGAACAGCTACAAACGTCTGATTCCCGGCTTTGAAGCGCCCAGTATTCTCACATATTCGGCGCAAAACCGCTCGGCGTCTTGCAGGATTCCGTTCGTGAGCGGCGCGAAAGCCAAGCGCGTGGAGTTCAGATTCCCCGATAGCTCCGCAAATCCCTATCTGGCATTCACGGCGCAACTGCTCGCGGGCATTGACGGTATCAAAAAGAAAATTGATCCGGGCAAACCGATGGAAATGGATTTGTTTGAGCTTTCGCTTGACGAAATCCGCGAAAAGGGTATCCAACAGATGCCGCACACATTGCGCGAGGCGATCGAGTGTATGCTCGCGAACCACGAGTTTTTGAAAGCGGGCAATGTGATGACGGAGGACTTTATCCAGAATTACCAGCACTACAAGTTTAAATCCGAAGTCTGGCCCTGGGAAGGTCGCCCGCACCCTTACGAATTTAAGACGACTTATTCTTGCTAGAGTAGGCGGCGCGGCTTCTTTTCACAGACGCCGCGCAAACTTCGCTTCGCCTTGTCTGAATAGGCGTCTAGCTCTATCTTTTAAGCTCGCGCTTCTAAAATATCTTTAACTTAATTATTAAAGAGCTTTTGCTTAAGCTTTGATTTTGTAAAATTTTATATCCTCTTTATAAGGGAGTCATAATGCACAGCACAGCACAGCACAGCACAGCACAGCTCTAGCCGAGCCTAGCCGCCGCTTTCTCCCTTTAGCCGCGAAAAAATTCGCTTTTTTAATCGCGATCGCCGCGCTATTTTTCATTAGCCCCCCTAATCAGATCGCGGGCGACAACTCTAATGCCGATTTCAATAAAGGAATCAACGCCCTTAACGCTGAAGATTTCCAGACGGCTGTAAGCGAGTTCACAAAAGCGATTAAAATTAATCCGAAATCTGCGGATGCTTACCATAATCGTGGGTTAGCTTTCGCTAATTTAGGCAATCATTATAAAGCGATCGCGGATTACACAAAAGCGATTGAAATTGATCCGAAATTTATAAATGCTTATGCTAATCGCGGAATATCTTACGATAATTTAGGCAATTATAATGAAGCGGTCGCGGATATGACAAAAGTGATTGAAATTAATCCGAAACTTGCGCTTGCTTACGCTAATCGCGGAAGGATTTACGGTATGAATTTGGGCAATTATAAAAAAGCGATCGCGGATTTCACAAAAGCGATTGAAATTGATCCGAATAATGCATCCGTTTACGGTCTTCGCGGAGTTAGTTACGATCGTTTACGCGATTACAAAAAAGCGAGCAAAGACGCTAGAAAAGCGTGCGATCTTGGCGATTGCAGATTGTTAAACGTGATGAAAGAGGACAATCTTTTGCGAAACTAAAAAGTAAAGAAATTAAAAGGATAAAAGAGCGGGTTGCGAATTTCGGAAATAGCGAATAAGCGGAGATAATAAATCGCTATGTTCCTTGAAAATTAACGACCAAAGCAGGGTCGCGGGAATTTGCGCCGCTTCGCTTCGTCTGCTCTTTTGCCGATCGCGGACGGCGCCGCTTTAATTTCGCGATCTTCGCGCTCGTTGAATTTGCGAATTTTAGTTAAAACGCGATCTCGCGATCTTTTACAACAACTTAACACATTCCGCGCCCGATTCCAGATTGCGCGATTAAAGTTTTTATTGATCTTTTTTGACGAGAGGAGAAAGGCTGTGTCCGCCTTACAAACAAAAAGCGAACTCAATTTGATAACCTTAACGACAAAAGATCGCTATAAAAATAAAAGCGGATTTTTCGTATGGAAAATCCAGCGATCAGTTATTTTTCAGACGGCGTATCCGCGCGGGCGATCCGTATTGGGAAAAATCGAGCGATCAATTATTTTTTAACCCCGCCCCCCCCCCCCCCCCCCCCCCCCCCCCCCCACCCCCCCCCGCCTGGCCCCCGCCCCCTCTGGCGGCCGCCCCCAACCCCCCACCCTCGCA
>JAITUT010000032.1 GCA_031286325.1 Helicobacteraceae bacterium | reverse complement strand
TTTATTGACGGACTTCCCGAAAATATTAAAAACGGGACATATAAAAACGATGAATTAAATGATCGGGATAAAACAATCGCCGATGTGATATGTCATTTGCATGAATGGCATTTAATGATAGAAAATTGGTATAAAGTTGGAATGGCTGGAAAAAAACCGGCAATTCCGGCGGAAGGCTATACATTTCAAACATTGCCGAAATTAAACCATAAAATATGGGAAAAATATAAAGGGACTGAATTAAAAAAGGCAATTACTATGTTCAAAAAGAGCCACAAAGACATAATGGCTTTAATTGAGAAACATAATGATGATGAATTGTTCACAAAGAAAAAATATCAATGGACTGGGACAACATCGTTAGGATCGTATTTTATTTCAAGCACATCAAGCCATTATGATTGGGCTTTGAAAACAATAAAATCGCTGAGGAAAATAATAAAATAGAGAAATATATTAAAATTATGGACAAAGTAATTTTTGAGCATATAACAGATGAAGACATTGTCCTAATAAAAAAATGGTTGCAAAAAGACTATATTAAAAAATGGTATGATCCAATAAATGATTGGATTTATGAAATAGAGAATAGAAGCGGCGAATTTAATTTTATTAAACATTTCATTGTAAAAAATGGTTCTGAAAAAATAGGCTTTTGTCAATATTATGATTGTTTTTTGGCGCAAGAAGATTGGTATAAAATTAATGAAAAAGGAATAACTTATAGTATTGATTACTTAATTGGAGAAAGAAACTATTTAAATAAAGGTTTTGGAAAAGAAATAGTTAAAGGATTGGTTGAAAAAATAAAAATGGAAAACGCTATGGAAATAATAGTTAAGCCCGAACTGGAAAATATACAATCTGGAAAAGTATTAATCGCAAATGGATTTATTTATGATAATAATAGGAAATATTATTATAAAAAATTATAATAAATAAAAACAGGGTAAACTGCGCTTAACAAAACGTTACGCGCGATTTTGTCAAAAGCGCCAAAGAATAATAAAATAAAGGATAATTTATAATGTTTTTCGATACAAAACACTTGAAAACAGATGAAATATACTTGAAACTTGACAAAGTTTCAGAGGCGAATCTCGAAAAGAAATGGGTAGACGCTTATCATTTCAAAATATGTTCTCTCTTCGATGATACAGAAGTCGGAGATTGTAATTTTCGCGTAGGCAATACGGAGAAATTATATTTTGGCGGAAATATCGGGTATAACGTTTATGAACAATACAGGGGCAATCATTACGCAGGCAAGACGTGTTTGTTATTATTTGAACTGGCTAAAATGCATAAAATGAGTTATTTGATTATTGCTTGTAATCCCGATAATTACGCTTCAAGGCGAACTTGTGAATACGCGGGCGGGAAACTTGAATCAATAATAGATTTGCCAACTGACAATGATATGTATTTAGAGGGCGATAGGCAAAAATGTATTTATAAATTTAATTTATGTTAAAGCATAATAGAATTGCTATTTATTCCGTTGCGTTCCCGCGATCGTGAAATGGGGCGCAAGCGAAGTTAAGCGGTAGCACCAACAGCTTTGCCACTAGCGAAGCGGTTGGCGAAAATCGTGGCTTTTGCCGCATTATAGATCGTGGATCGTAGCTCGCAACGGCGAAAACAACAAACGCTTATCGGGTGAAAGCAGGTGAAAACAGGCGAAAGCAACTTGCGATTTTCAGGAGCTTCCAAGACGCGATCTTTGGTCGTAAGGGCGAAAGGCGGGCGAAAGGCGAGCTACGTTCGCCAGAAAAGTAAAACGAAAAAGTTAAACAAGCGGGAGCTTTGCCCCCGCGAGAAGTTAAACACGAAAAAAAGCGCGAAAAACCAAAAATCAAAACTTCTTCGCCAAAATAGTCTTGCCTAGTTCGACTCCTGGCTGATCGTAGGTATTCACGCCGAGTTTTACCCCCACCAGCGAAGTGAGCAACTCATAATAAAAGAACAACCCGCCGATATGAAACTCGTCTAGTTTCTCAATTACAAGCTCGTCAACTGGCGCGCCCACGCTATTTACCGCCTCCAAAGTCGCGTCCGCTTGAGCGTTGATTAGTTTCTCAAACGAGGCGTTATTTACAAAATCGTTCTTTTCAAGACCCGGCAGAGAGATAGACGGGATCGTGAGGTTGCGGCGGAAGTCGCCGACTTTTAGGAAAGTAACGCTCTTATCTAACGGTCCCTCCATAATGAGCTGCAAAAACGAGTGCTGATCTACTGAGCCGATCAAGCCAATCGGCGTGAAACCCACGCGGGCTTTCTTTTTGTCTAATTTGCCCAAGCTTTCGCCCCAAAGCTGCACATACCACTTCACAAACTCCTCAAAGGCGTTGGAGTAAGCAAAAAGCGTGTTGATCGGCTTGCCTGCGGCGTAAGCGGCGGCTTTGGCGGAAATTTGCAATGGATCGGAGGCGAAGAAGCCGTCCCGCACGGTTTTCGCGCCTTGCAGCATTTTGGCGATGTCGTAGCCTACGAGCTTTAATGGCGTCAAGCCCACCGCGCTCAAAACCGAAAATCGCCCGCCTACGTTTTTAGGGATTATAAAGCGCGTCATTTGGTTGTTTAACGCCATAGAATCAAGCGGCGACCCCTCGTCCGTGATGATCACGAATTGATCGGCGCAACCAGAATCTACCGCGTTTTGACCGATTTTGGATAGGAGAAGTTTGAAAATTGATGTCGTCTCGATCGTGCCGCCGCTTTTGGAGACAATCAGAAAGAGGGTGCGTTGCAAATTGATCTTCTGCAAAACATTTTCCAACTCTATTGGATCGCCGTTTTCCAAAAAGAAAAGTTGTTTGGAATTGCGTTGCGGCAAATGGCGCAACGCGCGCTCCGCCGCCTTTGCGCCAAGAGAGCTACCGCCGATACCGACGACGACTATCGTCTCAAAAGCTTGAACTTTTTTGGCGAAGACTTCCAGATCGCCCAAAAGCGAATCTTGCGAATCGGGCAGAACGTAGTAACCGCTCGCCTTGTTTTGCCACTCGGCTTTGAGCGACGCTTGGTCGGCTTTGAGGTCGGATTTCGCGTTTGCGAAGTGTAGTTTGGCAGAGAACATTTGCTGTGATCCTTTCTGTAATAACTTCTCGCGGAGGCTTTAGCCTCCGCTCTGACCAAAGGAGCAGTCCTTTGGCAACCCACGAAACTTGCCGCCAGCCTTTCGCGATAACAAACGCTTTGCGTTTTACCGCTTAGCCGCCTCGCCGCAAATTTCACCCGCCGCCGCCGACGGGATTTATAGGCTTTATTTCTAGCGCGGTTGCGCGAAATAGTAGCCGCCGAAAGTCAAAATCGCAAGTTAAATATGTTCTTTATGTATTTTATACACTTTTACTAAATTGACGTTTGACTTCTTCGGTTTTTTGCAAAAATTCGTCAAAAATTATGGCAATGTTGCGGATCAAGAGCCTGCCAGTGGGCGCGATCGCGATTGAATTTTCGCCGATCGTAAGCAAGTTTTCCTCCGCGAACGGCGCGAGAGCGGCGATCTCCTCGCCGAATTTCTCGCGGAAATTTATCTTAAACTCTTTTGAAATCGCGGCGAAATCCAGCGCGAAATTACTCATTAGCTCGCCGATAATTTTCTTGCGCAACAGGTCTTCCTCGCCGAGCCTTATACCGCGCATTAGCGGCGCTTTGCCCGCGTCAATCGCCGCTTCGTAAGAAGCGAGATCGCGAAAATTCTGCGCGTAAAAGTCGCGCCCTTCGCTAATGCTCGTTACCCCGAAGCCGAAAAGATCGCACTCATTGTGCGTGGTGTAGCCCTGAAAGTTGCGGTGAAGTTTGCCGTTTTTGAGCGCGATATTTAACTCGTCTTTGGGCGAGGCGAAGTGATCCATTCCGATCATCTCCAAACCGCCGCTTTCCAATGTCTCAATCGCGCTTTGTAGCATTTTAAGTTTTGTTTCAGGTTTGGGTAGAGTTGTTTCGTCAAGCTTGCGCATAGTTTTTTTGATCCAAGGGACGTGCGCGTAGTTAAACAGCGCGACGCGATCGGGCGCAAGCGAAAGCGCGAGGGCGATCGTGCGCGTGAAACTCTCTATCGTCTGAAACGGCAACCCGTAAATCAGATCGATATTCACGCTTTTGATTCCGTGCGATCGCGCAATCTTGACCGCCCTCGCCGTTTCGTCAAAGCTCTGAACGCGGTGCACCGCCTCTTGAACCTGCGCGTCAAAGTCCTGCGCGCCGAAACTGACGCGATTTACAGAGCCCTCTTGCAACGCTTTCATATGATCTTCGTTGAAAAATCTAGGGTCAATTTCCACGCTGAACTCAGCGTCTTTCGCGATTTTTTTGAAATGTTTTTTGATGATTTTAATGATCGCCGTAAGTTGCGCCGCGCTGAAAAATGTGGGCGTGCCGCCGCCAAAGTGCAACTGGCGGACAGGTCGAGCCGTATTCAAAGTTTGCGCCGCGACCTTGATCTCGCGATCTAAGTAATCTATGTAACGTTCTTTAGCCTCGTCCTTGCTCGTGTAAATAACGTTACAGCCGCAAAAGTAGCACGCCGAGCGGCAAAACGGCAGGTGAAAATATAGGCTTAGATCGCGCCCCGAGGCGTTTGAGCGCTCGATCGCGGCGGCTAGATCGCCCGCCTCAAAGCCCTCGTGAAATTCGTTCGCGGTCGGATAGCTCGTGTATCTAGGCGCGGGTCGCGAATATTTGGCGTATTTTTCAAAATCAATAGCCATATTAAAGTCCTTTATTTCGCAAACAAACGGCGTCATTGCGAGCGTAACTTCTCGCGCGCGGCAACTTAAAAATTCGCGCGGAGCGAAAAGCCCTTGCAAAGGCTCTAACTCGCTTTAATTCCCTCCGCGCCTAAAACTTGCCCCAAAAATCACAGATGATTTTTGGGGACTTTCGCCAGCGGCGAGGCGTTCGGCTAGATCGCAACGAGCGTTAAACGATCCAGCAATGACTAAAACATAGCGATTTTACCAAAAGCGGCAAAGAAAAGCGTTAGAGCGCGAATCTTGTTGCCGCGCAAGAGCGAGCTCTCCCGATCCAAAGCAAAGAAAAAGCGCGAGAACGCGAACTTTTTTGCCCAGAAAATCTAGGATTTTATGGATAAATTATCTCGCGATCGCGCCTGTTATGACTCTATTCGCCCTGAAAACCTACGATCTTTGGGGGGCTTCTATGTTACCCCTAAACCTAATGATTTTCGGCGACTCCTATCACAGCTTAAACTTCGCCATAGAATCGCGCATACTTCTAGCGAGGCTCGCAATGTGTTCGGCGGCTTGCGAACTGCTCTTAGCGGCTTCGGAGTTTTCGTCAGTCGCGTGCGCCACGCGCTCAACTTGCAAAGAGATTTGGTGAGACGCGCCCGCCTGCTCGTCCAGAGCGGCGGTAATGCCGCTCACGCGCTCTCTCGCCTGCTGCGCTCCCTGTTGAATTTTTGTGATCGCTTCGCCGGCTTGCTCCGCTAACGTAACGCCGTCATTTACCATTTTTGCCGCGTGCGCCATTGACGCGACCGCGGTATGCGAACTTTCTTGTATCGCGCTGATCATCGCCGCGATCTCGGTTGTGGCTCGCGTGGTGCGCTCGGCTAGTTTTCTGATCTCGTCCGCGACAACGGCGAATCCGCGACCTTGCTCCCCAGCCCTTGCCGCTTCAATCGCCGCGTTTAGGGCTAGCAAATTCGTCTGATCCGCGACGTCTTTAATTGTCTGCACGATCCCGCTGATCTGTTCGCTTTGTTTGCCAAGCTCGCCGATCGTCTCGCTGGAGCTTTCAACGGCTTGGGACAT
>JAITUT010000044.1 GCA_031286325.1 Helicobacteraceae bacterium | reverse complement strand
CCGTGATCCGCGAAAGCGTCCCTGTAACTATCTACCGAAGAACCATACAGATCGTATTTGCCATACAAAGAGATTTGCGGGAAGTATTTTGTTCTTAAAGCATTTACCTCAGCTCGCTTTCGCCCGTTTCTCTGCTCCAAATCAGAGGGGCGATAAGGGCAATCAAGATGATGTAACGAGACTAACCGCTCCTGCACATTCATTCCCGATCCCATTTTGCCCGAACTGCCTAATAAAACCCGTATTTCGCCTTTATTAACTTTGTCAAAAAGCTCCTCTTTGCGCGATTTGCCCTCAAAATCGTGAATAAAGGCGATTTCGTTTTCTGGTATTCCGCGCGCGATTAGTTTTTGCTTTACATCGTCATAAACGCTAAACCCGTCGACATTAAGCATATCCTCGATCGCTCCGGGCGCGGAATAATTCTTTTCTAGCCAAGCTTCCGCGTTCGCGTCTCCCGCGTTCGCTTTCGCTAATTTCTCCTCCAGCGTTTTCCGCGCCGTTTGCAAACCCTTTGTGATCTTCTTCGGCGTGGATAAATCGCAAAATACTAGTTGCGTTCCCTTGTCTTTCTCCCACGCTTTATAATCATTCACGATATTATCAACTGCCAGATTTACTTTGCTTCCCGCGAAATCGGGCGCGTTTTTATCTATCAACCTGTAATCCAACGAGGCTTTATTCCCGTCGGTTAAAATGTTCAGCATATTGTCTTTATCGCCGCGCTTTATATTATCCGCGCGTTCTTGCAATTTCTTAAAATACTCGCGTTGATGATCGCTTATCTCGGCGGCTAGCGTTTTCGCTTTGCCGCCGTTAATTGGCGGTATCATTAGCTTTTCGCCGTTCTCCTCCGCGATCCGTTTTACATCGGCGGTCGTTACGCAATCGGCGAAACGTTTATACAACTTTTTAAGTTGCGCGACATTCACATAACTTCTTAGCCGCGTTCGCTCTTTCATCGTATTTACGCCCGTAACCTCAAAATCGCTCTCAATTTGCCCGAATTGCTTAACCCAATTGTCAAATGCCGCGAGATTTTCTCTCCGCAAAGTCTCATAATCCAAATATCTCTGCAAAGTATAAGCCTCCGTCAGCGAATTGCTTATCGGCGTTCCCGTAGCGAATACAATCCGCTTATCTTGACCGCTCAAAAAGCGCGTTTTATAGAATAAATCCTGCGCCCTTTGCGAGCCTTCCGCGTTTCCAATTCCCGCCACATTTCGCAAAGTCGTAGCGAAACCTAAATTCTTAAACTCCTGCGCCTCGTCGACAAAAAGCGCGTCAATTCCCAACTCGTCAAACCAAACGCTCTTATCCTGCCTTTTCGCTATTTTCCGCTGGCGCGATTTAATTTTATCTTGCAAACTTTCGCGCTTTCTCTCCAAATCGCGCAAAGATTGGCTTCTTTTGCCGCCGCTCTCTATTCTCGCCGCCTTTTCCGCTTCCATTACCAAGCGAATTTCTTCCTCTAGATATTGCCGCTCCAATTGCGGCGAAACACCCAATTGCGTAAAAGAGCTAATCGGCATTATTACCGCGTCAAAGTCCTGATTCATAATGCGGTTATTTAGCCGATTGCGGTTTTTAGATGTGTATTTGCCTTGCCCAATCGCTAAAACATTAGATTCGGGATAAAGTTTCGCGAAATCTTTTCGCCATTGCTCCACAAGATGATTCGGCACGACGACTATTATCTTCTTCGCCTGTCCTTGCCGCCTTAACTCCATTATCGCGCTAATCATAGAAAACGTCTTGCCGCTTCCTACCGTGTGATCAAGCAGCGCGGTTTTCTCCTGCAAAATACGGAAAGCGGCGTTCTTTTGGTGCGTTCTAAGTTTCACAATAGCGTCGTGAACTTTGCCGATAAACGAAAGCTTAGAGCCGTCATATTTCCGCTCCGCAAGATTATTAAATCGCTCGTTATACAAATCTTCTAATTCTATAGCGCGTTTGCCGTCCGCAGTCAGCCATTCGCTCCACGCCTCTTTGAGAGCTTTAACTTTCGCGTTCGCCTCTTGCGTCGCGCCTATATCCGTTATTGGATTTCCAAAGTTATCTTTCTTATTCACGCGCAATTCGCGCTGATTCGCCGCCGCGTTTAAGACGTCTTCTAAATCTTTCTTTTCCGTCGCGAAAATCGCGCGAACATCGGACGGAACATTGCCCATTACGCTTATCTTCCATTTGCCGTCTATTACTTGTTTCGCGCTTATTGAAGTTTTCAAGACTTCCCGCGCGAAATCTTCCATTACTTCAATCGGTATCCACGCCGAAGCAAAAGGTATATGAACTTCCGTTATGCTTACTTTCGCCGGCTGGATTTTCTCCAACTCCTCTATATTCGCCGCTAGGCGCGGATCGTTCGTCTCTTGATACGCCGCCTTAGCCTCGCGCAATTTCGCCTTTACATTTCCGCTTAAATACTCGTCTTTCGCGACTAAACGCGCCTTTTTCGGGTCGTAAAACGCCAATCCGTCCGTTAATAATTCTCTCTCCGCCGCGCTTTCGTCAATGCCTCGCAACTCGGCAATCCGCGCTAAATCCAAACCGCCCGTTTCGTCCAGCGAAATCGCCAAAGCGTTAACCGCGCTATCCGCTTTCTCCGCTTTTACGTATGGAAATTGCGATCGTCTATTTAACGCTCCGGCTCGCTCATAAATTCTTTTGCCGCTTATCTTCTTGACGTCTTCTAACGTTTGCAAAGTCGGATAAAAAGCCGTATCGCCCAATACGGAAGAGTTTTGCGGCGCGTTTATCGCGCCAAATTCGCGCGTATAGTCGTCATACGTCTTATTTAATTCGCCGCGCAAAGCCTCAATATCCTCTTTCTTGCTCCCTATATTTAACTCCGCTTTTGATAATTTCGCGCGAAGCGAATAAAGCTCCAAAGCCGCTTTATATCTTTCGGCGGCTTCGGAGGCTTGTTTTCTTAACTTCTCTTGTTTCGCTAAATCAAACGCGTTAAACTCGTCGCGCGTCGTTAAAAGCTCTATCGGATCAACTTCCTCTAATACATCGTCTCCCAATTCGTCTTTTACGATCCGCGCTAATTTGCCATCCCCAGTTATTCTTATATCTCCCGCGCCCGCGCCCATTTCGTAAATATGCTGTAAAGCGGGTTTTCTTTCTATTTCTCGCGAAGGCAAAGCCTCCGCTCCGACAAAAGACTTCGTCTCTTGACTCTCCCGAAAATCGCCGTTCTGCTCTGCAGGGCGATTTTCGCCCGCCGCTAGATCGCGTCGGGAATTATCGGTTTTCGTTTCCGCGCCGCTCAAATTATCCGCCCATTTATCAAGATCGGCGAATATATCGCTTCCCTCTCTCGCGATTAAAGTTTCCTCGTTCGCGCCGTATTGCCCGTGTTTCGCGCGCGCCCAAACGCCAAACATATTTTCAGGATTTTCCGCGAAAAAGGCGTTCGTCTTTATCGCTTCGCCGCCGTTAATATCCTCTACTTTCGCCGTCTTTACCCAATTATCATTAAGCGCGGTTTCGCCCGCTTTCCTTTTGCGGAATATCAATAGATCGGTCGTTACAGAAGTATTCGCGTTTTCTTTGAAAGAGTTATTCGGCAATCTTACCGCCGCCATTAAATCTAACCCTTGCCTTTGCAGATATTCCCGCGCGTCGGCGTTTGCCGCGTCCATAAAATTCCGCGTTACAATTACGCCCATCGCGCCGCCCTCTTTAAGCAACGCGGCTGATTTCGCCAAAAAGTAATTATGCAAAGACATTCCCGCAAGTTCGCCAAACTTCTGATCCAGCGCGGAAGTGGCGGTATTTTCCGAAAAGGGCGGGTTTCCAATAATTAAATCAAAGGAATTTCGCTCAAAATTCGTCTCCTCAAAACCTCTTTTCGCCAATCTAGTATTCGGGAATAATTTCGCCGCGATCCTCGCTGAAATATCGTCTTTCTCTACCGCGAACTTCTCAAAGCGCAAACCTTTCGGCGCGAACATAAAGAAATTCCCAACCCCCGCGCTCGGCTCTAATACTCTAATTGTTTTATCGGCGGGGTCCCCAAAAATCGTAGATTTTTGGGGCAAAGCTGGCAATAAACCTAATTTATCCAGAGCTTTCCACACGGTTTTCACTATTCTATAATCCGTGTAATGCGCGTATTGCGTGGAAGATCGCGCGGCTTTATATTCGTCGTCCGTTAGCAAACTCTTTAACTCGTTAAATCTATTCTCCCAACCTTTTTTGAGATTTGTGAATATCTCTTTCACGCCGCCCCAACCCACATAACGCGATAAAATCTCCTGTTCCTCTTTCGTCGCGGCTCTATCTTCGCTCTCTAATTGCTTTAATAACCTAATCGCTTTCAGATTATCGTCCGCGCGTTTGCTTGCCCCGCCGTAAATCCTATTCGTATCCTCAAGGCTGAAATCTTCTTTCGTTTTCGCGCCGATCGCCGCGCTTTCCGCGCTTTCCGCGTTCTCCCATAGCGGCGAACCGCGTTCGCCCGCGATCGCCGACCGCGCCGACGTTTCCGCGCCCGCCGCGCTTTCTACTTTGGAAACATTCGAGCCGCTTTCAGCGATTGCCCTCGCGCTTGACAAATCCCCCGCTTGCGGTATACTTTTGCCCGCGTCGCCCGATCCGCCGCCGCTTTGCTTCTCGCGTAACAAGCTATCTCTAAACGCGGTTAAAAGCTTTCTTGCTTGGTTTAGAGGCTTTGTTGTTCCGTATTTTTGACTCCTTTCGTGGAAAAGTCTCAACTGCGCTATATCTTCCGCGCCCATTCCGAGCTTTATAAGCCAATCATAATTTATTGGTTTATTAAACTCTCTATAATCATTATTTATTAGCTCTATATATCTTGACAACTCCGCCGTTTGCGATATACTTTCATTAACGCCGCTTTGAGAGTAGCCATTCTCAATTGCTCCGTTTTTGGGGTTCTCGTAGATGTTCGTCGTGCCTGCGGGGGTGGCGTTCTTGCTTGTTTCTTTTTCATACGCCGTGAGTAACCATTTCTTTTTTTCTCCGTTATAATCTAGCCTCACGGACGCAGAATGGCGGTCGCTTTCAAGTCTTATTCTATTTTCGCTTTTGCTTTTAATCTCCATATCGCTTAAAATCTCTTGCAAATTGTCTAATACTTCCGGGTGAAACTTCTCTATTTTCGCCAGCCCCCAACCGTCGCTTTTGCCCGTTCCCGCCTCGCCCCACGGCAGATCAATATCGCCCACGTGCTTATTGTGCAACGCGCCCTTTACCTCGCCTTGTTTTTCATTCAATAATAAATCAATCGCGCCATCCGCGATCTGTTTTCTTGCTTCGTTTGCGCCGCGCAAAGCGTCGTCTAAATGCCGCTCTTGTTCTTCGATCGCGGCAGAGAGGCTTTTTGTTTCCTCAAACGATACGCTTTTTTCTAGCTTTTCGTTGAGCTCTTTAATCTGTTCTTTGGCTTTCTCCGCTCTTTGTAGCGAGCGATCCAAAACGCCGCGAATGACTTTAGAAGAGCTTGACTCCGCGCCCTCCGACAATTCCTTTTCGGCTTTCCCCGCGTTTATACTTTCTTTTGCCGCTTGCGTTTCGCGGGCGATCGGCTCTTTCGTCTTTATATTTCCCTTATAAAAATCAATCGTTACAGTCTGATCCGCGTTCTCCTCTATTACAACCTTAAACTTGAAAATTTCATCGGGCAAAACGTCATATTTTTTCGTCATCTCGTATGCGTATCTTATCGCGCCGTTTTCCGTAACGCCGTCAAAAGCTAATTCGCCGTTTCGGATTACATCGCTGATTTCTAGCAGTTCTCCGCTCCACGCGTTTCTGTTTACTTCGCTTGGCTTTCCGTCGCGCTTAAAAGCAACTATCCAGTCTTTATTTCTATAATAATCCGTGAAAACGCGTCCGTCTTTCATTCTCAAAATCGCTTCGTTCGCTTTTCCCAAAAACATATCGCGCGTTAACGCCTGTCCGTCTGTTAATTTGCTTTCGTCCAGCGCGTTAAGTTGTTCTAGTTGTTCTCTTGACAAATCCCTCGCTTGCGGTATACTTTCATTTAAGGCATTCGTTGCGCGCGGCGTTTGCCCCAGAGGGGTCGTTTCGGACGTAGAGCGGTGGGGCTTGTCTTTGGCGAGCCATAACGCAGCCCTCGTTAATTTTCCTCTCTGCTTTCTCATAGTAACTAGTCTTAGCTCGCCCGTTTTTGTTCTTGCTTCTTCTACTACGATAAAATAGCCGTTTACTTGTTTACCGTGCGCGATTCGCGGCGCGTTTTTCGTAGCGGTCGCTTCTGACATATCCGCGCTTTTAATAATGTTTTCGTAGTTCGCTATATCTTCAAAAGTTACCGCGATATTGCCCCGCGCCGCTTCGGTCGCTTCGTTGCCGTGTTCGCGCAATATATGCGTAATCCCCTCGCTATCTATCACGCGATTGACGGGAGTTTTCTTATAGGCAAATTCAATCCCGCTATCGTTCAGGATTTTCTCAACTTCCGCTACTTCCGCAGGCTCTAGCGTAGAGATTACCGCTTTCCCGCCGTCTTTGTGCAATTTTATTAAATCGTCGGACGTTGGCGATCTTTGCGCGTTAGGCGAATTAACCGCGCCCGCCGCGTTCTCCCGTAGGGGCGAATTGTGTTCGCCCGCGCCGCTCTCCGCGTTTCCCGCGCTCTCCGTCAACTCCTCTTTTTCAACTTGCGCCGCCACCGCTTGATCTCCCGCGCCGCCCTTTGGATTATCGGGATTATTCGGTTTATTCGGATTATCCAAAACTGGCTCGCTCGCCGTTTCTCCGCCCGCGCCGCCGTCATTTGGCTTTTTGTTTTGCGCCCTTGACAACCCATTATTTTCTGGTATGATTTTCTCGCCGGTATTGGATTGACTAACTGGGTCTCCTTTACCGGTATTTCTATCTGAATACATTGTAATTACTTTCTTTTCGTCGCTCCACTCAAACACAACCACCCTATATCTTATGTCGTTTTCCGTCAATTCATAAGCGTAAGTTTTTGATCCGTCGGGAAACGTTTTAATTAAATCTTCTGGAATATCGCCGTTGCGGATTATCTCTCCCATTTTGTTATTTCTTGTTTTGTGAGTTCGCCATATTTACCTTCGCCTATATGTTTTTGCGCAATGTGGATCGCGCCCCCTTTTCTGCCTCCTCTCTCGTATCTAATAATTCCGTCCGCGTCCGCCGCCCTAATTTCAGTAGCGTTTTTGCCGTTAAAAGTTACATTCCAAACGCCTGTTTTCTCGCGCTGATCGCTTATCGCCGACTTTGTCATCGGCGCGGCTTCGTCAATCGCCTTTTCTATGCTCTCTTTAATCTCATTCGCTTCGGCGTTCGGCGATAACTTCTCCACAGCTTCATTCGCCGCTTTTATCCCGTCCTTTAGTTGCTTTATCGCTTCGGGCGAAAACGGCGAACCGCGCTTTACATCGTGGCTTAATTTGTTAATTAACCCGCTCGCCTCAATCGGCTTAAATCTCGGCGTATCCGCAAGCTGGCAAACATACGTCCTATACGCGCTGCTATTAAAAAAATACCGCGCGAAACGATCCAAAAAAAGCGAAATCGCCGCGAATTACATTTGTGTTCTGACGATCTCTTTATACGCGCTCACGGCTTTGTTGCGCATTTCAAGCATTAGTTTCATAGAGCCTTCGGCTTTGTTGAGCGCGATCGCGGCTTGGTGCAGGTCTTTGACCATTCCAGTCGCGATGTCGGTCGCCGCCTTTTCGCCCTCTTCTTGCAAATAGTTCGTTTCGTCCAAATTATTGCGCAACATCTCGGCAAAATCAAATTCGCTCGGATTTTCCGAAACTTTTTGCGGGGCTTGACCTAGCTCTCTCGGAAGAATTTCGCCAATTTTATTTAATAAATCCGCCACTTTATGCTCCTATTTTACTTTTTACGCCGACTTAAGATCGGCGTTTCTGATCAAAACTTTGTCTCGCTAATTTCGCCCGCCGCTGGCAACGGGATTTATCTGTTTACGATCTCATCATTTCCAAAGCGGTATTCGCGATGGTCTTCGCGCTCTGAAACGCCGCCACATTCGCCTGATACGCGCGGCTCGCCTCGATCATATCCGCCATTTCCACCACAGGATTCACATTCGGGTATGCGACATAGCCGTCTTTATCGGCGTCGGGGTGCGTAGGCTCGTAGCGCATTTTAGGCGTGGTGTCGTCCCGCACGACTTTATCCACAATCACGCTCATCACGGCGGGATTTAACTTTTTCTCATAACCCAACTCCTCGTCCAAAGGGTCTTCGTAACCAAGCGGTTTCGTGTTTTTGGCGAGTTGCCGATTCAAATGCTTGTCAAAATCCACCGCGCGAAAGACTACGCTTTGGCGGCGGTATGGCCCGCCCTCGTCGGTGCGTGTTGTGCTGGCGTTCGCGATATTCGTGCTGATCAAATTCAGGCGAAATCTCTGCGCCGAAAGCCCGTAACCGCTGATGTCAAACGAGTTCATAAACGCCATTTTAAGACCCTCTTTCGCCCAAATTTTACAAAAATTTAAGCAAAATTCGTTCCTTAATATCGGCAAAATCGCAAAAATCAGATCGCGAACAAGCTTTAAGCGTAAACTTAAAGCCCGCCGCGATCTAAAAATTACGCTCTCCCAACGCGCTTCAAATCCTCTAAAACTTCAGGATCAAGCTGCTCTAAATGCTCTCTTGGGAAGCGCCCCGTCCAAAGGTAGCCCAAATTACCGCGAATCGCAGTCGTAACGGAGTGCGCGAAATCCAGCAAAAAGAACATTAGCGGCAAGCTCGTGCCGAAGTGAAAGTAAATAAATGTGCGTTTGAGCTGGATTAGCTCGGCATTCGTAAGAGCGTTCGGGTGCAAAAACCACAGGAAAAAGCCGCTCAAAATCAGCCCGCCGCCCATCGTTACATAGAAAAACCAAATGATCCTTCTAAACGGCTTGTAGCGACCCGGCATAAAGAACTGAAAAGCACTATGTTTGCGCAGGATCGGGCAGTCTTTGAAAGTCATTATTGAGGTTACAAGCCAGAGCGGAATCCACGCCAACCCCACGATCTCGTGGAAACTGCGCAGGTAATACGGGATCATTCCGCCTTCGCTGCGCAACGCCCAAGTAATGTTAAAACCGCTGACGATCAAAAACACCACGATCGCGACATTGCTCCAAATCACGAGCCGCTGAAAGGGGGTGAAAACCTCAACGGTGTCGTTCGGGCGCGTGATCACCGCGCTTTTGCGCCCGAAAAATACATACATCAGCGCGAAAATCGCCGCCTCAAAGAGGAACAAATACCAAATCAGAAGCTGCCGCTCGTTACTGCCGCGTATGATTTCGGGGGCGAAAGCGTCATAGACGGGTCCGAACGCCGCGTTTTTCATCACCTCCAAATTACTCGCGGGCGGGTCTAAAACGCCCTGATAGTTGCCCTCTGTGATAAGCGCGATCGTGTAGCGGAAAAAGTAGTTCCAATCCACGATCAACAGAACGAAGACAAAGAACGATCCGCCTATGCCCAAGCCCAAAGCCGTCCAGAAGTAGGCTTGGTTGCGCTTAAAAAAGGTTTCGATCGCGTTATTTGCCGCCATAAGCTTGGCTCCAAATCGGCGGGACATTATCCGTGCCTTTGCCGCGCGAAACCCGCCTTGTGAGGTAAATTTGGCTCACCTCGTCGCTATCGCCCGCCAAAAGTGCTTTCGTGGAGCACATAGAGGCGCACATCGGCGGCTTGCCCTCCGCCATTCGGTTTTGCCCGTAGAGGTGAAACTCTTCTTTCGATAATGTCTCCTCAGGACCGCCGGCGCAAAATGTGCATTTGTCCATCTTGCCCTTCGTGCCGAACGCGCCGTTGCGCGGAAATTGCGGCGCGCCGAACGGGCAAGCGAAGAGGCAATAGGAGCAACCTATACACTTGCGCTTGTCGTGCAGAACCACGCCGTCCTCGCGGATATAAAAGCAATCGGTCGGGCAAATTTGCTGGCAAGGCGCGTCAGAGCAGTGCATACACGCTACGCTAAGGCTCATCTCCTCGCCTATTACACCCTCTTTGATCCTTACCACGCGGCGGCGATTAACGCCAACAGGGATTTCGTGCGCTTCTTTACAAGCCACTACGCACCCCTTGCAACTTATACAGCGATTCTCATCGCAATAAAACTTCATTCGTCCCATATGGATAGCCTTTTTGGTTTACTTCGCGTACAAGGTTTTGCCTTGCGCGCTTATTTAACTTCTCGCGGCGGCGCAGCGATAGGACGCAAGGTGTCCGTCATCGCGTAGGTAGCGATAGAACGCAAAGCGTCTATTATCGCGTAGAAAACCGCCGCTGCGACTAAAGACCTAAAGTCTCTGAAAAATCCCGAAAATCGCCTCCGCGCTAGCTTTCGCAGAACGCCGCTTTCAGCGACTACCGCGTTGCGCCGAGCGCGATCTTCGCCCGTTGCGTCGCCATTACCAGCAATCGCAACGGGATTTACAGGCTTTGCTCGCGCCTTTAAGCCTTCTCTATCCGCACGAGCGTGCACTTCGTTTCAGGGCAAGTCGTCTGAATATCGTAGCCGTAGCTCGTAACCTGCCCGCTGTTTTCACCCAGCGCGTACGGCGCGGTATCGTCGGGATAGCGATCTTTTAGGCTCTTACCGCTCCACACGCCCGAAAAGTTCTGCGGCAAGAAAATTGAGTCAACGTCAAGCGTGTAGCCATAAACCGCCTTGACTTTAATTTTGCCCTCGCCCGTGCCGTAAACCCAAACCATATCGCCGTCTCTCACGCCTAATTTGCCCGCGAGTTCGGGGTGAATCTCAATGAACATCTCGGGCGAAAGTTCCGCGAGGTATTTTGAGGCGCGCGTCTCGGTGCCGGTACCCATATGCTCTACCACGCGGCCAGTTACGACATTGACGGGATAATCTTTAACCCATTCTTGTTTATCCTGCTCGCTCTTGTAGCGGATATTGGCGCGGAAGTGCCCCTTTTTGTCGTCAAAGGTTGGGAATTTCGCCACCAAATCCTGCCTAAATGAGTGCAAGGGTTCGCGGTGCTTCGGAATTATGTCGGTGAAGTTCCACACGGTAGCGCGCGCCCTGCCGTTGCCGTATGGGCAAAGTCCCGCTTCCAATGCTTTGTTTACCAAAATTCCCGAGCGATCGGTCGCGAAGTTTTTGCCTTTAACTTTCTCGCGTTCCTCGTCGGTGAGTTTGACGCCGAGTTTCTCGATCGTTTCAAATGTAATGCGCGGATAGCCGCCTTTGACGCTTGATCCTACGGGAGTGTTGCCCGCCAGCAGAGTTACGCCGTCTTTATCGACGCCCCAATTCTCGCGGAATCCCATACCGCCGCCTTGCATTACGGGTTTGCTAACGTCATACATCACGGGAGTGCCGGGGTGTTTTTCGTTCCAGCAAGGCCACGGCAAGCCGTAATAAGCGCCCTGCATTTTGCCGAAGCCGGCGAGGGTTACGGGGTTGAATAAGTGCCAATTTTCCTGCTGCGCTTTGAGCCTTTCTGGGGTTACGCCGCCAAGACCGATTGATCTGATCGCGCCGCAAAGCTCCTTAGTGGCGTCATCGGGCCACACATAATCGCCGCCGCCTTTGCCTAGCGATTTTACGAGCTCGCTATAGAAGCCAAGCCGTTTCGCGAGTTCAAAGAGAATGTCCTGATCGGGTTTAGCCTCGTACAACGGTTTCACGACTTGCGATCGCCACTGGTAACTGCGATTTGTCGCCGCCACGCTACCCGAAGTCTCTACTTGGCTCGTCGCCGGCAACAAAAACAAATTGTCGCCGCGATCAGTGATAACCGCCGCGTCATTCACATACGGGTCAATAAAGACGACTAACTCAAGCTTGTCTAGCGCCTCTTTAACTTTGTGCGTCTGCGTAACGGTTGTAATGCCGTTGCCGATCACGACAAGCGCTTTCAGCGGAGTTCCCGCGTTGTTTTCCGCGTTTTCGTCATTTAATACGCCCATCCAGAAGTTTGAGAGCGCGAAGCCCGTCTTCTCCATCATATCTTTGGATTTGAAACGTCCTACGAGGTAGTCGTAATCCACCCCCCAAACGCCCGCGAAGTATTTCCAAATGCCCTCCGCCAAGCCGTAATAACCTGGCAGGCTGTCTGAGAGGTTACACATATCGCTAGCGCCCTGCACATTGTCGTGCCCGCGCAGAATGTTGCAGCCGCCGCCCGATTTACCCATATTGCCGAATACCATCTGCATAATAGGTCCAAGCCGCGTATTGCTGGTGCCGATCGTGTGTTGAGTCCAGCCTTGGTTCCAGATTAAGCAACCGGGTTTCGCCGCCGCGAAAGCTTTGACCGCTTGGTTAAAGTCCTCAACCGAGCAACCGCAGACATCGGAGACTAACTCAGGCGTCCATTTCTCGCACTCTTGCGCGACGTTGTCAAAGCCATATACGCGATCGCGAATAAAGTCTTTGTCCATCCAGCCGTTTTTGATTGCGAGGCGAATCATTCCGTATAAAAACGGCACGTCGGTTCCTGTGCGAATCCGCACGAAAATGTCGCTCTTCGCCGCAGTTTTAGTATAGCGCGGATCAATCACGATGATCTTCGCGCCGTTTTTCTCTTTCGCTTTCAAGATATGTTGCATAGCCACAGGGTGATTCACAGCCGGATTCGCGCCCATTATGAGGATCGCTTTGCTAACTTGCATATCCCCTAAATGGTTCGTCATTCCGCCATACCCTAATGTGTTCGCCACACCGGCGACTGTTGGGCTGTGTCAGATTCTTGCTTGGTGATCTATGTTGTTCGTGCCGAAAAACGCCGCGAATTTGCGAATGTAATAGGATTGCTCGTTTGAAACTTTCGCGCTTCCCAAAAACATTACGGAATCCGGTCCGTGCGCCTCTCGCAGCTCTTTGAGTTTGCCCGCGACTTTGTCTAAAGCCGCGTTCCACTCTACTTTTTTCCACTTGCCGCCTACTTTTTCCATAGGATATTTCAGACGATTCGTAGAGCGGTATTTGTCAATCAAATCCGCGCCCTTACAGCAATGCCCGCCTGCGCTGATCGGGTGATCTTGCGCTACTTCTTGGCGCAACCAAACCCCGTCTTTTACTTCGGCGATTACGCCGCAACCTACCGAGCAATGCGTGCAGATCGTTTTGATCTTTAAGCTGCCCGGATACGCTTCTTTTAACTCCGCTTCGCTCGCGGGTCTGATCGCCTCGTTGGCTCCCAGCGCGTTTGTAGCGCCGATCGCCCCGGCGAGAGCGCCGAGTTTTAAAAAACTGCGCCGCCCTAAGCGGCTCTCTCTTGCGTTCATTCCAATCCCTTTCACATAGCGGATTTGTAAAATTGCTCCCACTGCTGGGTTTTGCGATAAAGTATTTCGCTTTTGCGCGATCTACCGACCGCCACGCCGCCTTTGCCGTTTGTTTCGCCGCGCGCATAACTCTGCGTAGTCGCCGCTATGACGACCGCGCCCGCGCCTACCGCGATCGCCGCGCTTTTAGCGCGCTTGAGAAACTCGCGCCTCTCCTCTGAGACTTCGCCCATTTGCCGCACCTCTCTTAACGAATTTTGGGAAAGCCCTATGATAGCAAAATTTTTTGATCTATATCAATTTTAACGTATTAATTTTAATTAAGTCCAAGCAAGTAGCCGTCCGAGACGCGCTCGATCGTGTATGGGTAATAGGCGTCAAGCGTAACGACCACGCGGTAAAACGAGTCGTGAAACGTAATGTCAATCGCCGTGAAAAATCCGCCGATAAGCGGCGTAGATTGCGGTTTCAAAGGCACGCTGCTGTTGAAATCAAGCGTGATTCTTCCGGGTCGCGGCAAGAAAAAGCTACGTTCTAAAACGTCTTTTGTGCGGATTTTCATCACATCGCCGGCGGTAAAAAATTTAACGCGCTCAATGTTTTCGAGCGGCTCAACGGGCAAAAATACGCCGCTTTTGCGCGGCAATTTTTCTGCGTTCGGCTGATCTACGCGGAGCAACGCTCGCGGATCAACGAGGCGATCTACTCTGCGGTTGATCGTGGCGATCGTGCCGTCATCCTCTTGGTGCGTAACGCTAATGCCGCGCAAAATCCTAGACGTAAGAGGCAACTCAATTTTTTCCTCTTCAAGTTGTTGCGGCAAAAGCGCGATCGTAGAGTTGCGATCGCTCATATCTTCGGGCAGTTCAAAGGGATTTTGGCGGGCGAAAAGACTCGCGGCGAAGATAGCCGAGATGGCAAATATCGCGAGCGAAAAAAACATCAATTTTTTCACTCCGCGTCCTTTTGCTTCGGTTCGGCGCGTTTTTCAACCGAGCCGCCTGATCGCTTGCCAAAGTTTTCGCCGCCGATTAAACGAAGCTCAAAGAGTTCTCTGCGCAACGCGGCGTTCTCGGCTTTGAGCGCCTCCACGCGCGAATCAAGCGTGGCTTTCTCCTCGCGGATACTCATTAAAGTCAGCAAAGAAGCGCCGCCGTAAAACAAATAGTATATATAGAAAGCGAACGCCGCGATCGCCGCCGCAACCCCGAAATGCGAGGCGCGCAAGATCGGTCGCGCGCCGACCTCGCCTAAAAGTTCGTCTCTTATATCGTAATCGTTATTTGCCATAGCGGTAATTCTATCAATTATTCTTTAGACTTTGCGCTATAATTGCGTAAATTTGCGATAAGGAGCCACTATGCGTATGATAATTCTGCTCTTGTTTAGCGTTTCGCTCGCCCTTGCGAAAGTAACGGTCGCGGTGAGCATCGCGTCGCAGCAATGGATGGTCAAGAATATCGCGGGCGATCTCGCCGATGTGATCGTGATCGTGCCCGCGGGAGTGGACGCGCACTCCTACGAGCCAAAGCCCGCGCAGATGGCGGAGCTCTCAAAGGCGCACATCTATTTAGCGTGCGGTTTGGAGTTTGAGAAAGCGTGGATAGGCAAGCTAACCTCCGCCGCGCCGAATTTGAAAGTCTATTATACGGATCAGGGTTTTGCTAAAGTGGGCGGCGATACGCATATTTGGGTCTCCAAAGCTGGAACGCGCGTTATGGTTCAAGCGACTATGAAAGCGCTCAGCGAGGCGGACGTCAAAAACGCCGGCACATACCAAATAAACGGAATGAAACTTTTGCAAGCGGTAGATCGCACATTTTCGCAGGCGATTTCAATGCTCGCGCAATACAATGGCAGAGCGTTTATGGTCAATCACCCCGCGCTGGGATATTTCGCGGCGGATTACAAATTGCGCCAGATCGCCATTGACAAAAACGGCGAGGCGAAACCTGCGGATATAGCGGCGGCTGTGGAAGCGGCGAAAAAAGAGAAAATTACGATGATCTTCGCGATCTCGGGCGAGAGCGACAAGAGCGCGCAAGCGGTCGCGAACGAGATCGGCGCGAAAGTGGAGAAAATTTCGGTAACGGACGATGATTGGGAGCAGATGATTGGCGCGATCGCGACTCAGCTGATCTTGTCGTTTAACTGATCGCCGATATTGCTTGCGAAAAGCGATTTAATAGCGGTAATGGAAGAAAAAGCGAAAGTAGAGAAATTGGGGGAAAAGCGCAAATTGAAGAAATTGCATAAAACGCCTGCCCACAATGATCGGTTTATCGCAAGCGCGGAGACGGGTTCGTCGCCGTGCAATAAATGTGCGACATCACCGTTGGCGCCTCGTGGAAAGTTCGGCAAACCCCGTATCTGTAGCAAGCCGCTTGGGCGTTGTATACAATTTTGGGCAGTACGTTGTTCAAAGATGGGGTTTACGAAAAACCAAAGCAATTTGAAAGAATTGTATCTTTACAATTATTAAAATATAAAACATGAAAATAGAAGAATTTACGTATAAATTTAAACAAATCAAAGGCTTAGGTTTTGTCCCAACAAAACGAAAAGGTCCAACAGGTATCGGCTATACGCTTGAAACTTTATTAGGAATTGCTGAAAATAATGAGGCTCGCCCCGATATTGAAGGCGCCGAACTGAAAGCGCATAGAACGAAAGGCAATAGCTTGATTACGCTTTTCACTTTCAACAATAAAGTTTGGAAAATGCCTCCATTGGAAGCCGTAAAAAAATATGGTAGTTTGGATAAAGATGGCAGACAGGGGCTTTATTACACGATGTCGCTCAAACCAAATAGCGCCGGTTTATTTCTTGACGTGCAAAAAACTGAAATTTCCGTTCGTCACATTTCGGGAGAAATTGTTGCTACTTGGCTGCTCCAAACTTTGGCTGACCGCTTTATGCAAAAATTACCTGCGTTACTTTTTGTTTCAACATTCACAGAAGAACGCAACGGAGTAGAACATTTTCATTTTTATCGCGCACAACTTATGCAAGGAACTTCGCCGGAATTGTTAGCCAACCAATTTCGTGCTGAAAATGTTTTGGTAGATTTACGTTTACACGACAAAGGCACAATGGCTCGAAATCACGGTACAGGTTTCCGAACTTACGAAGACAAACTACCGTTACTTTTCAACAATATAAAAGATTTATAACTATGTATCAAGTTGTTAGAAATGAAAAATATGATTTTATCGGACAATCATATGCGACAGTTTATCCGAATTTGCACAAATATCCCGCAACGATGTTGCCGCAAATTGGTATTGAAATTTTCAATGAATTGGATATAAAAAGCGGAAAATTGCTTGACCCCTATTGCGGTTCAGGTTCTTCATTTGCCAGCGGTTTGGAGTGCGGTTTAACTGAAATGCACGGCTTTGATATTAATCCTTTGGCGATTTTAATTTCAAAAGCGCGATTTACAAAGGTTTCTGTAAATGAAATAGTTGCAACAAAAAAAGAATTACGAAACAATGTTTATGAATTTTTAAAAAACGAAAAAAACATTGAAACGCTGAAACCTCCGAAAATTACCAATATTGACTATTGGTTTTCAACACAAGTGATCGCCAATTTGGCTATTATCAAGAATTTCATAGAGCAGATACAAGACGAAAATATTCGCCGCTTCTTTTTGATTCCGTTTTCAGAAACCGTGCGTGAATGTTCCTACACACGCAACAATGAATTTAAATTATTCCGTATGAAGACAGAAGACTTATTGCGTTTTAATCCCGACGTTATCGGCATTTATCTCAAAAAATTGGAAGATACAATTTCCTTATATTCAAATTATTATTATCCAAAATTAGATAAAAATGTAACTGTAAATGTGCAATATTCTACATTTCAGCCGAAAGATGAATATTTTGATGTGGTGCTGACAAGCCCGCCCTATGGCGATAGCCGCACAACCGTTGCTTACGGACAATTTTCTACGCTTTCTAACGAATGGCTCGGGGTTGATTACGCCCGAAAAATTGACGGAATGTTGATGGGGGGCGTAAAACCGAAACAAAATATTAAATCCGGAATTATTGCCGATTATATTTCTGAGATCAATAAAGTGGATAGCAAAAGAGCCTTAGATGTTTCGGCGTTTTACAACGATTTGAGTTTTTCGATCAACCAAGTAGCAAAAAGCGTTTGCAAAGGCGGAAAATCAATTTATGTAGTGGGGAATCGCAACGTAAAAAATGTTCAGTTGCCAACTGACCAATTTATTGCTGAAAAATTTGAGCGGAATGAATTTAAGCATTTAATTACCTATAAGCGAGCATTAAGCAACAAATCAATGCCGAGTAAAAATTCGCCAACTAATAAAGCAGGAAAAACCGTAAATACAATGCTGTGGGAATATGTTGTGATTTGTGAGAAAAAAAGATAATAATAAATGAAAAATCAAGAAGTCATACAATTAAAGTTATATTACTTTTTGAGTGATGATAATTGGCATTCTATGGATGCAAAAGTCTATAATGAGTGTGAAAAACAATTTGTTCAAATGATTTTGAGTTTGAACAAATACTTTGATACTCCATTAGAAATAGAAGTTTTTTCTCGTAATGAGGGAGGTGTAATTGGCAGATACATGGTTAAGATTGTAAAAAATCCTGTATTTCTATTACTTTTGGGTGCCGCAGTTGCTCGTTTTTTCGATGCGACACTTCCCAAACCATTATCACCAACAGAAGAAACAAGAAATAAATTAGAAAACATTAAAACAATCAGTGAACTTGTTAAGTCTGAGGACTTAACTCCTGAATTGTTTGATTATGTTACCGCTAATGATAAGGAATTTCAAAAACACAAAAGCGGCTTTTTTAGATCTGCCAAAAAAGAGAAAAAATAGAGAGAATTGAGGTTGAAAAGGAAGAAGACTGCAACAAGCCGTCAGATGGTACGAAAGCCATTTTTTTCAAAGAGCTTGACGCTTGTATTCTCAAGGAAAAAGCATCGAAGAGGTTGAAGAAATTGATGTAAAAATTTATATTGTTGCTCCAATTTTAGTAAAGGGCATAAAAGATGCTTGGAAAGGAATTTGTGACGGAGAATCAATAGAGTTTAGAGTAACAGATAGGGAATTTTGAGAGCAAATTCATTCTCATATGCACAATTTTGGAAACGGAAGTTACATAAATTGTAGAATGAAAATAAAGAGAATTTACAATCTCTTCGAAGACAAAGAAAGAGTTTTTAGAGAAGTTTTCGAAGTTATCGGCAAAGGTGATGATGACAATATTACACAAATTCAAAGACGGAAGAAAAGCAAAAATACAACCAACCAAGTAAATCAACCGAATTTGTTTTCAGACATTGGCTTCCAATAGTGTGATAGAAAAACTGCCCACAATGGTCGGTTTGCCGCAAAAATCGTAGGTTTTGCTAACCGCTTTCGCCAATGGCGAGGCGTTCGCGGTTGCCGTTCCGCGCCCGCGAGAGTTAATCGCCCGATCCGCGGCAAAGGAGCGCAAAGCACGGAAGAAAACGATGTTTGCGAACGAAGCGAACCGCCAAGTAAGAGTCGCCGCTTGGCAAGACAACCCTCGCGAGCCTAAATGTCGCGCGAACAAAAACGCGCGCGATCGCGCGGTATTTGAGATTTGCTTTTCCAAATGAAACATTGAAATCTCACCGTTTATAGTGGGCGCAAATTACGCGATCTAAGCGTTGGCTATAATGACCTACACAAATTAAAGCAAAACTCGCAGGGCGGGATCATTGACTAAAATGCGGCGCGGGCGGGGGATAATTGGCGGATCGCTAGGGCGCGATCTGTGTGATCGCGGGTTTTGCGATCACGGGCTTATTAGGAACAAAATGGACATACAAAAATTAGATCAGCAATACATTCTGCCGACTTACGCGCGGCGCGAAATCGTATTTGAGCACGGCGCGGGTTCGAAGCTCTACGACGCCAAAGGGCGCGAATACATTGACTTCACAAGCGGCATCGGCGTAAATTGCCTAGGGCACGGCAACACGAAATTAGCGGTCGCGATCGCAAGTCAAGCGACCAGAATGATCCATTGCTCAAACCTCTATCTAGTGAAAAATCAGGCGATCGCGGCGGAAAAACTAGCGAAACTCTGTGAAAAAGCAATGGGCGGCGCGCCCAAAATTTTCTTCGCCAACAGCGGCGCGGAGGCGAACGAATGCGCGATCAAACTCGCTCGCAAATGGGGCGAGCCGCGCGGGAAATTTGAGATAATCACTCTGCGCAACTCCTTTCACGGGCGCACGATCGCCACTCTCGCCGCCACCGCGCAGGATAAATTTCACGAACACTTCGCGCCGTTTCCAGCGGGTTTTGTTTACGCCGAGAATCTCGCTCAGGTTCGCGAGTTAATCACCGAAAAAACCGCCGCCGTGATGATAGAGCCTATTCAAGGCGAGGGCGGGATCGCGCCCTTAGATTTCGCCGAATTAAAGTCGCTTTCGGAGTTTTTAGCGCGGCGCGAACTCCTTTTGATCGCCGACGAAATCCAATGCGGCGTTTTCAGGAGCGGCAAATTTATGGCGTGCGAATTAAGCGGTGCGAAACCGCAAATAGCGACATTCGCCAAAGCCCTCGCGGGCGGCGTGCCAATCGGCGCGTGCGCCGCGACTTTAGACGGCGTATTCGCTTCGGGCGATCACGGCTCCACTTTCGGCGGCAACCCGCTCTCAACCGCCGCGATGAACGCGGTTTTGGAGGTCTTAGAATCACACTTCAAAAGCGGCGCCCTCGCCAGCGCGATCAAAAGTTTTGACGCCGAATTAAAGACGCTCCTCTCCGACTACAAATCGCTCTTTACCGCCTCTTGCGGCGTGGGTTTAATGCGCTCGCTCGTAGCTAAAACGCCCGAAATCCAAAAGCAAATCATAGACGCCGCGCACGATCGCGGCGTTTTGGTGTTGCGCGCGGGAGCCGATCATATCCGCTTCCTGCCGCCCTTAACGATCGCGGACTTAGAAATTCACGAGGGTTTTTCGCGCCTCTCGGCGGCTTGCGAGTTCGTCTCCGCGTAATTTTATATGACGATCTTCGGCGATTACGCGCAGGAATGGCTCTACGGCGCGGGCGGATACTACAGGAATGCGCCTGCGATCGGAATGCGCGGCGACTTTTACACGGCGGTTACGATCTCGCCCTTTTTCGGCGGCGCGATCGCAAACGAGATCGCGCGGCGCGTTGAAAGCGGCGATCTTGCGGAAAACGCCGCGATCGTGGAGTTCGGCGCGCACAACGCGCGGCTAATCGCCGATATAATTCAGTTTATTTTCACGATCAAAAAAGAGTTGGCTTTTTCGTTAAATTTCTGCGTTGTAGAGCCGATCGCAAAACTTCGCGAAATTCAAAAAAGCTATTTAGATCAAAGTTTTGGCGAGGCGATCAAAATTTTGATCGCGGACGATCTGAAAAATGTTAAAAATAAAAACGTTTTCGCGATCGCGAACGAATTATTTGACGCTTTTGCGTTTGATTTAATTAACGGCGAAAAAATAGCGTTTGTCGAAGATCATAAAATTGTATGGAAAGAAGCGCGAAATTTTGAAATTTTAGAGATCGCGAAAACTCTTGGCGTTGATCGCGGCGAAATTTTCAGAGGCTTTTTTGACTTTGCGAAAAATTTACGCGATAATTTTGAAAATGTTAAATTTTTGACATTTGATTACGGCGAATTATCTCCCAGAAACGATTTCTCCGCGCGGATTTTCACGCAAAACGCAACGATTCCGCTATTTGAAATAGAAAATCTGCGAAATTATTATCAAAAATGCGATCTCACTGCGGATATTCCATTTTTTTATTTGCGAAATTGCTTTGAAAAAGCAGGTTTCGCGAAGATAAAAATCACGCGCCAAAACAGCGCGTTAATCAATATGGGTTTAACGGAACTTTTGGATATTTATCAAACGAAGCGAGGCTTCGAAGCTTACCAAAAAGAGTTAGGGCGCGTAAATGTTTTGCTAAACCCCGCGCAAATGGGCGAAAAATTCAAATGTTTTTACGCTGAAACCGTATAACCTCGTCATTTTAAGCGGCGTATCCCAGATTTTACGCGCTTTTGCCGCTTGGCAAAGTTAATTTACGGGCGAGCTTCGCTTGCCTGCAAAATTATTTCAGTATGCAAAACGCCGATCGCCTTAGAGTTTTCCATAACGGGGACGGCGATCCAAATGGTCTTTGCGCCGCTTAGCGGATCGGTTTTGACGGGTAAAGAGCGCGGCGCGAAATCCGCCAAAGCGGCGGCGATGTGCTTGTGTTTGGCGTCGTTGTAGAGCGGAGCTTTCGCGCTTCCCGCGATTATTACGCCGCGCGAGTTGCGCAAATAAACTTTTTTCACGCCTTTATCCGCCTCAAACTGCCTAATAAGCTTCGCCGCCTCGTTTTGAGTCGCGGCGCGGACAATCTCGTCCGTATCCGCTAAACTAGCCCACTTTTCGTTGTCCATCTCGGCGGGCGGCTCGTCATTCGCGCGTTTTATCGCGTCAATAATCGCCTCTTTTTTCGCCAATTCCACGAGTTTCGCCTCGTAAATCCCGACCCTTTCGCGCGAGTTTTCCTCCGCCGCCGCGTTCAAAACGCACAAAAACAAAGCAAAAACCGCCGCTAAGAACCTCATTTTGCCCTCCGAAACGCGCGTATTATACTTTTTTACGATTAGCGTATAATTCACAAATCTTCAGCGGAAGTAAAGGCGGACGTAAAATGATCGGAGTGGTGGATTACCAAATGGGCAATTTAGCGAGCCTTATAAATTCGCTTGCCAAAATTGATCGCGCGGCGTTTGTGGCGCGCAAAGCGGACGATCTCGCGCATTGCGAAAAGTTGATTTTGCCGGGGGTGGGCGCTTTCGGCGACGCCGCAAAACACCTCAAAGAGAGCGGTTTAGACGAAGCTATTAAAGATTTTGTAAGATCGGGGCGGTATATTTTAGGCGTTTGTTTGGGATTGCAAATTATGTTTGAGGGCAGCGAGGAGAGCGAGGGCGCGGCGGGGCTTGGGTTTTTCAAGGGCAAAGTTACGCGCTTTGACCCCGCGCGAGCCGCCCACCCGATCAAAATCCCGCATATGGGCTGGAACGAGATAATTTCGCGCCGCCCTTCGCGGCTATTTACGAACCTTGCCGATCGCGAACGGTTATACTTTGTGCATAGCTACCACGCGCCTTTGGAGGCGGCGAGCGCGACATCGTTTTACGGTTACGACTTTGCGAGCGCGGTTGAGAGCGACAACATTTTCGGCGTGCAGCCGCACCCTGAAAAGAGCCATAACGCGGGGCTTACGATCCTGCGAAATTTTGCTGATATGAGGTAAAGATGACGATCTTTCCCGCGATTGATTTGAAAGATAGCAAAGCGGTGCGCCTAACGCAAGGCGAAATGGCGAGCGCGAAAATTTACGGCGATCCGAGCGAGATCGCGAAAAAATTTGAGGACGCGGGCGCGAAGTGGCTGCACATTGTGGATTTGGACGGCGCGTTTAGCGGCTTCGCGAAAAACCGCGCGGCGATCGAGAAAATTGTGCGCGCCACGCGGCTTAAAGTGCAGATCGGCGGCGGGATTAGAAACGAGGTGACGATCGGCGACTATCTAAACGCCGGCGCGAGCCGCGTGATTTTAGGAAGCCGCGCCGCAAAAGAGATCGCTTGGGCGCTCGCGATGAGCGAAGTTTATCCGATCGCGATCGGCATAGACGCCAAAAAGGGCAAAGTCGCCACAGGCGGCTGGGCGGAGACGGCGGAGCTAGACGCGGTGGAGTTCGCGGCGCGGTTTAGGCGATCGGCGGTGCGCGCGGTAATTTGCACGGATATCGCCAAAGACGGCGCGCTAAGCGGGGTAAATGTGGATTTTTCGGCGCGGATTAAAGAGGCTTTCGGCGGTTTCACGATCGCGAGCGGCGGCGTAACCGCCCTTGACGATATTTCAGCTCTCAGCGCGCAAGGCATAGACGGCGCGATCGTAGGCAAGGCGATCTATGAGCAAAAGCTATTGTTGAGCGATTTGTTTGGGATTAAAAATTAAGGGCAAACTGTGTAGTGATAACGGGCGAACACAGTTCGCCACTACGGTTCGCCCGATTCCGCAACAGCCGAAAATCGCAACTTTTTGAACGCGAGCGAAAAAAGTAACTGCAATTTTCGTGGGTTTCCAAATAGATAACGGGGGAACAATAAACGACGGTCGAACGCAGTTCGACCCTACAATATCGCGGCTTACGCTCACAATTTCCTCATTTTGGCGCGGAACGATCAGAGAATTACAAAGTCGCAATCCCCGCTTGAGTTGCAGGGTCGTTATTGCGGCGAACGTCCGTAACTCAGATCGCTTTTGATCGTCAATGAATTACAAGTCCAAAAGAGACCCTTTTGATCGTCAGTAAGATCGCAAGCCCAAAATAGCAACGGCGGGAAAACCCCGTTTTACAAAAGCGGGGCGACCCCCTTAAAGAGGGGGGTTTTGAAATTTCGCAACGGAGCTTGAAAACTCGCGAAGAAAATTATTTTTTGAGGGCGGCGAGCGCGTCTCCAAGCGCGCTGTTGCGATCGTCTCCGTTGATGTTTTTCAGCGCGTCTCGCTCTTTTTGCTTTTCAAGGCGGCGGACGGAGAGGCGGATTTTGCCCTTTTTGGGCTCCATACCTACGATCGTAGCCTCAATCGGATCGCCTACTTTAATCTCCTCCGGGCTCATCGGCGCGAGGTCTTCGGCGCGAATCATCGCGTCTACGCCCTCTTCAAGGCGCACGAAAACGCCGAAATTTTTAATGTCGCGCACCGTGCCCTGCACAATGTCGCCGACTTCGTGCTTGTCCGAGTAAGCCTCGATCGGGCTCTGCTCTAAAGCTTTGCGGCTGAAACTAATGCGGTTGTTGTCGGCGTCAATTTTGGCGACCTCCACATCTACTTCATCGCCCTCTTTGAAGAGCGATTTGGCGTTTTCGCCGCGATTCCAGCTGCAATACTCGTTGTGCAACAAGCCCTCCACGCCGTCTACGCGGATAAACGCGCCGAACTCTTTAATAGAGACGACCGTACCTTTCACGCGATCGCCCGCTTTATACGAGCGTGAAAATTTCTCGAACGGCTTTGGTTGCAACTTTTTCAGCGAGACGCGCAGTCGCTGTTTTTCTACATCTAGCGCGATCACCTCAACTTCAATCTCCTGCCCGACTTTCAAAATTTCGCTCGGATGTTTTAGGTTTTTATCCCAGCTCATCTCCGAAATGTGCAAAAAGCCCTCCGTGTCGTTGCCTAAATCCACGAACGCGCCGTATTCTTCAATGTTCGCGACATTGACTTTGATCGTATCGCCCACCTCTAACTGATCGGCGATCTCCCGCCAAGGATTCGGTTGCGTCGCTTTAATAGAGTAATTCACGCGGCGTTTGTCTTTGTCAAAACCTATGAGTTTCACAAAAACTTCGTCGCCCTCTTTGAAATAAGTCGAAGGATTAACGGGACCTTTGTGGCTGATCTCCGTAAAATGCACCAAACCTTCTACCCCCTCCGTCTCTACAAACATTCCGTAATTTTGTATGCGGCGCACGATCGCTGGTAACACGCGATCATCGCCCGAAAGACGTTTGATCGCCTCGCGCTTGACTTTGCGCTGCGAATTTAGGAACGCGCGGCGCGACAAAACAAGGGTGAAAGAGGCTTCGTCAATTTTGATAAGCCGCGCCGTTACGCTCTTGCCCACCGGTTTCGCGTCCTGCTTGAACGCCGCGAGCGACGCGGGCATAAAGAACTCCACGCCGTCTTTCTCCACGACATATCCGCCCTTGTTTTTGCTGACGACCTTGCCGTCTATGTCTATCGGATTTTCTTTATCCGTTGTGTGAGTTTTGATAAATTCCGCGATCTTTTGGCGCTTTAACGCCTTTTTGTGCGAGACGCTCGGTCTGCCGCCGCGCGAAGTGATTAAAATGGCGATCTTATCGCCCTCTTTGTAGAGCAAATTGCCCGCCGCGTCTTTGATCTCGTCGATCGGAAGTCTGCGCTCGGCTTTGCCGCCCAAATCTACCGCCACTTCGTCTTCGGAGATTTTTACAATCACACCCTCCGAAAGTTTTTCACTGCCGCTTTCTTGCGATCTCTTTTTCTCGTATTTTTCAAGGATCGCGCCGAAATCCTCGCCGCCGAACTCGTCGTCGAGCCCGATCTTTTCTAACTCCTCGTTGCCCATTCCCTACCTTTTGCAAAAAGAAAATCGTGTATTATACAAGAAAACTAATTAAAGAAATTTTGACGTTCAAAGTAGCTTAAACAAACGATCTGTATAATTCGCCAAGTTTCAAATTTAAGGACAAACTTTGTCTGACCCGTTTAGTAGTCGCGGGCGCGTTATAAGGCGCGTCTCGTGACTTTAATGCTCGTTTATTTAGGCGCGGCGCTCGCCATCTCTTTCGTTTGCTCCGTTTTGGAGGCGGTGCTGCTCTCCACAACGCACTCATATATTCAATCGCTTGACAAAACCGAGCCGCAAAGAGCCGCGGTTTTAAAGCGCGTCAAACGCGATATAGACAAATCAATTTCGGCGATTTTAACGTTGAACACTTTCGCGCACACGATCGGCGCGGCGGGCGTGGGAGCTCAAGCGGCGCGCTTATTCGGCGACAAATATATCGCGGTAGTCTCGATCGTTTTAACTTTGCTTATTTTGTATCTTTCGGAGATTTTGCCAAAGACGATCGGCGCGAGATATTGGAAAAAGTTAGCGTTCGCCTCGGCGCGGACGATTATAGCGCTTGTGATCGTTACATATCCTTTCACGATTATGGCGGTTTGGGTGAGCGGGATTTTCGGCAGGCAAAGCCTCTACCAGAACGACAAGATCAGCCGCGATGAAATTTTGGCGATCACGGAACTCGGCGAGCAAAGCGGCGCGGTGCGCGAGAAAGAAGCCGATCTGGTGGAGAATTTATTGTCGCTTGACGACGACAAAGTACGCGATATTTTGACGCCGCGCAGCGTGGTTTTCGCCCTGCAAAAAGATACGAAAGTCGCCGACGCGGTGCGAATGAACGAGGTTTTCCTGCGATCGCGTATTCCCGTTTTTGACGCGAACATTGACGATGTTGTTGGAATGGTATTCGGCAAAAAAATTATGGAATCTGAGATCGGCGGCAAAGGCGATTTACGCATAGAAGAGATTATGTCGCCGATCTTTAGAATCAGCGAGAACATTCCTGTTTTGAAGGCGCTCGATATGTTTATCCAGCGCAAAGAACACCTGTTTTTGGTGGTGGATAACTACGGGCAGACGGCGGGGGTCGTTACATTAGAAGACGCGATCGAGCAGCTTCTCGACGTGGACATTATGGACGAATACGATCAAGTAGAGGATATGCAAGCTTTCGCGCGGCTGAAAATGAAGAAGTCGCTTAAAACGCGCCCGATCGCGGATTAAATTCGCAATGACAAAAACGCGGGTCATCGGAAGGCGCGTTGCGCGGCAAGGCTTGAGCGTTTTTTGACTTGCCCATAGAAATAGCGAAAATCAAGTTTGAAATATCCTAACCTACGCAAACAGATACGCGCCGCCGCTACATTTTTATTCTTTCGATACCACATTTTCGCCGCGACATTTACACAAGTTAGCGTAGCAAAGGATCGCAAGGCGCGATAACGATCGCGCGACTTAATCGCAAGTTACCTCTTCGTTTAGATCCCAATGTTCTTGCTCGGCTTTGGTGAAAGGTCTTTTTTCGCCATTTGTTTCATAGCAAACGCCTCTTATTACCTTATTATTTTTGTATGTAAATACGCCGAGAATTTTGCCGTTTTCCCTGAAAAGTTTTATTTCGCCCTCTCTCTCGCCGTTTTTGAATGGTATTTCACTTTTAAGTTTGCCGCTCTCGTAGAAAAATTTTGCGAGCCCCTCGAATGTACCGTTTTTGAATGAAGATTCTGATTTAAGTTTGCCGCTTACGTAAAAAGACTTACCGACCCCTTCGTATTTACTATTTTTTAACGGCCCGATGTATCCTAGTTCGCCGCTCTCATAATAACCGCGCTCCTCTATCGCCTCGCCGTTAATACAGCGCGTTCCGATCGTAGCGTAGTCCTCAAATTCGTCAGGTTTTTGCAACTCCGCTTTACCGGGAAGCAAATTGCCTTTCATATCCAAGCACTTGCCCTTGTCGTCAACACGCGCCGTTTTGCCCAACTCATAAACTTTGTAATCAGTTTCCGCGCTTTGGCACACAGCCGTCAGCAAAATCGCAATCAAAACCCTTTTCATCTTGTCTCCTTTTTTGCGTTGGTAAAAAATTGCGTGAAGTTTAGCGAAATTTGCTTAAAGCGTTTTTGCTACGCTTCGCGTTTTAGAGGGCGATACGCAAAAATCACAATCCTTACGCTTGCAATGACAAATACAGGGGGCATTTAAGAACTACGAAGCTTAAGCTAAAGCCTTATGTTCCCGTTGTGATCGCGTATATGTAGGGGCGAACTGTGTTCGCCCGATTCCGTAGCGGGCGAAAATTGCCCAGCAATGCTGAACGGCAATTTGCGAGGTTTCCAAATAGATAACGGGAGAACAATAGATAACTGGCTGACGTTGTGTTGCGATCGGGCGAACGCAGTTCGCCCCTACGGTTCGCTCAATTCTGCGAGGGGCAGCATTTAAGAGCTACGAAATCCAAATGAAACCTATAAATCCCGCTCTGCTCGCGGTAGCGAGTAGCAGAGCGGGCGAAAATCACAACTTTTTAAGCGCGAGCGAAAAAAGTAATTGCGATTTTCGTGGGTTTCCAAAGGGCGATCACCCTTTGGTCGTAGGCGGGAACTTTGCTCCCGCGAGAAGTTAAACAAGTAGCCGCAAAAACTATAACTCTATCCCTATTAATTCCGCTTCGTTTCGGCGCAACGCCACGCGGTTGCCGCCGACCATAATTTCAAAGGTAACGCCCATCGCGCTCTTGCCGATCACCTCAAAAGCTTCGCCGCGCGCGACGCCGAGCGAAATTAAGCGATCGCGCAACGCCCCCTCGCAATCGACTGTGCTGATTCGCGCCTTGTCGCCTACTTTAAGCGTTGAAAGCTTGCTCATTTTCGCTCCTATTTGATAATGAAATTCAAATCAGAAAGCGTAGCGAAAAAATTCTTAAAATAAAATAAGACTGAGCCGCGTTTTTGAGAAATTTACCTATAAAAAGAAGCATTGCCGAAGTTGAAATTAAGAGAGGCAACCTAGTAAATTTAAGCGCGGCAAAAGCTTCTCGATCGTAATGCCCATCGCGCAACTTTCAAAGCCCGTTTGCGATCTGATATATTTTTTGCCGAATGTTTCGACCATAATCGCGCCCGCTTTGCCGCGCCAATCGCCGCTTGATAAATACGCCGATAGATCGCCCTCGTCAAACGCTGCGAAATCGTAGATCGTCTCGCTCAAATCCGCGATCGTTTCCGCAGGATCGCGCAGAATAGAACAGGTAACGATCGCTACGCGCGATCCGCTTTGAAGCAACAATTTCGCCCGCGCGTCCGCTTCGTCGCTCGCTTTGCGCAGGATTTCGCCGCCAACTGAAACGATCGTATCGGCGGCGATTATGATTTTGTCCGCGCCGAATAACGCGATCGCGCGATCTAATTTGCCTCGCGCCGCGATTTCCACGAATTTATAAGGATCGCGCTCCGTAACTAAATCTTCGTCAAAATCCGCGCTTTTTTGCGTGAATTTCACGCCGCGCGATCGCAAGATCGCGGCGCGCGTTGGTGATTTCGAAGCCAAAATCAACATTTATTTCTCCAAATCAACATTCTAAATTTTTAAGAACAATCAACTTCGTTAGCAAATTGACCCGCCTCGCGCCGTAAATTTTCCATAATCCGTCCCCAAAATATCTCCAAGCTCCGAAACTAAATCATATACGCGAACGCCGTCGGTTACGGAAAATATCTGAAATTTCACGCGGCAAAAATTAACCGATCTGCAATTAAGCCATTTTGGACTTCAAAAACTCCAACGCGAGATTTTGCGCCGTAGTTAGATCGCTTACGCCGCCGCCGCTGGCAAAATCGTCGCGCCCGCCGCCTTTAGCGCCAATTCCCTTAATCCACTCGCCGGCTTTTACGGGCGCGTTTTTTACGCCGCAAACCACCGAAAACCCGTTTCCGCTCGGCGAAAAAATCATCGCCGCGGCGCGTTCAAAGCGGTTTTTGAAGTCGTCAACCATCGCTTTTGGATCGCCCGCCTCAACAAGCGCGATCACCGTTTTCACGCCGCCGATTTCTACGATCTCCAACTTGCTCTCGCCGCCGCTTTGGAGCTTTTCGATCATCTTTTTTTGTTCGCGGATCGTCTCTTGCAACTTCGCCGCCGCCGCGAGTAAATCCTGCGTTTTCAAAGTCTCGCTAAGAGCCTCGCAAGTCTCGCGAAATTTCATTAGGTAAAGGATCGCCGCCTCGCCCGCGACCGCCTCAATGCGCCGCGCGCCCGCGCTCACGCCGCTCTCTTTTACGATCGCGAAAACGCCGATTTGCCCCGTGTTCAAAACGTGCGCGCCCCCGCAAAACTCAATGCTTTCGTCGCCGAATTTCACAACTCTCACCTGATCGCCGTATTTTTCGCTGAAAAGCGCCTTTGCGCCCATTTTGCGCGCCTCGTCAATCGGCAAAACACGCGTTTCGCCCGCCAAATTCGCCGCGATCATCTCATTTACGCGCCGCTCAATCGCGCGAAGTTGCTCGCCGTTCACCGCCTTGCCGAAAGAAAAGTCAAAGCGCAAGCGGTTTTCATCTACCGCCGATCCCGCCTGCGCCGCGCCTTCGCCCAAAATTTCGCCGAGCGCGGCGTGCAAGAGGTGCGTCGCGCTGTGGTGCTTGGCGATTTGCGCGCGTTTCGCGCTTACGATCGCCGTAACCGCCGCGTTCGTTTGCAACGGGGCGCGCGTTTTAACCTGCGAAAAGTTCAAACCGTGAAACTTCTCGGTCGTCAAAACCTCCGCCGCGGTTTCGCCCGCGATCGCAATCGCGCCCGAATCGCCAATCTGCCCGCCGCCTGAGGCGTAAAGCGGCGTTTTGTCCAAAAAAACCCAGCCCGTTTCGCCAACGCTCAAGCGATCCGTCAATCGGAAATTTTCGTCCAAAATCGCGAGAATTTTCGCCTCAAAGCGCGTGTTTTCGTAGCCTACAAACTCATTCGCGCCGAACTTTTCTAAGATCGCGCGGAAATCGCCGTCGATCGCTAAATCCCCGCTGCCTTTCCACGCGGCTTTCGCGCTCTTTTTCTGCCGATCCATAGCCGCGTCAAATCCCGCCGTATCCAGCGAAATGTCTAAATTTCGCAGCATATCCTGCGTTAAATCCAGCGGGAAACCGTAGGTATCGTAGAGTTTGAACGCGCTTTCACCGCTGAAAACCGCGGGTTTTTTCGCGATTTCGGCGTCAAAGAGCTTCATTCCGTTCTCGATCGTCGTGAAAAACCGCGCCTCTTCCTCGCGGATTTGTTCTTGAATTACCGCGCCGCGATCTAGCAAATACGGATAAACCGCTCCCATTTGCTCCGCCAAAACGGGGGTTAAAAGGTGCAAAAACGGCTCTTTGCACCCCAAAAGGTAGCCGTGCCGCACCGCGCGGCGCAGGATTCTGCGCAGGACATATCCGCGCCCGTCGCGATCAAAGCCGACGCCTTGCGCTAAGAGAAACGAAGCCGATCGCAGGTGATCGGCGATTACGCGCTGGCTTGACGCGCCGGCGGCGTTTGGATCGTATCTCACGCCCGTAATTTCGGCGATCGCGGCGAGAAGCGGGCGAAAAATAGACGAATCGTAGTTGCTAAAAACGCCCTCTTTGATCGCCGTAACGCGCTCCAAACCCATTCCCGTGTCAATCGACGGCTTCGGCAGCGGCGTTAATTTGCCGCCCTCCGCGCGGTTATACTGCATAAATACGAGATTCCAAATTTCAAGGAAGCGGTCGCCGTCCCCGCCGAAGTAATCTTCGCTCGTGGAAAACCGCTCGCCGCCTTGATCGTAGTAAATTTCAGAGCAGGGTCCGCAGGGTCCAGTCTCGCCCATTTGCCAGAAGTTGTCCTTGTCGCCGAAACGTTTGATCCGCTCTTTCGGCACGAATTTGAGCCACAATTTTTCGGCTTCGTCATCGCTCTCGTGAACGCTCACATAGAGTTTTTCGCGCGGCAGATCAAGTTTTGCCGTCAGAAATTCCCACGCGAAAGCGATCGCCTCCTCTTTGAAGTAGTCGCCGAACGAAAAGTTGCCGAGCATCTCAAAAAATGTGTGATGCCGCGCGGTATAGCCCACATTTTCTAGGTCGTTATGTTTGCCGCCCGCTCTTACGCAAGTTTGGCTCGTGGCGGCTCTAGGCGGCGCGAAAGGCGGCGTCTCGCCCGTGAAAATCGGCTTGAACTGCACCATTCCAGCGTTTGTAAATAGAAGGCTCGCGTCATTCGGCACGAGCGGCGAGGAGGGCAAAATTTTATGCCCTTTGCCCTCAAAGTAGTCTAAAAATTCTTTGCGAATATCCATTAATTTGCGCCTGTGGAAAAATTTCGGCGCGATTGTAGCAGATTATTAGTGGCGTGCCCAGCAGGACTCGAACCTGCAACCTTCGGCACCGCAAACCGATGCTCTATCCATTGAGCTATGGACACTTTGGAGGCGGGATTATACATTCTTTTGCTTAAAGCCAAACGAGAGAGGCGAAAACCGATATAATCCGCTTTCAAAAAGGCGGCGAATATGCGTATTTTAGCGTGGGTTTTAATGTTTTTCGCGGCGGCTTTGGCGGCGGAGTATTCGGCGGGCGATCTCGCGATCGGAGACGGCGAACGCGCCTTTCATAGGTTCATCGCGCCTGTCGCGAACCAAAACGCGGCGGATTTCGCCAAACAAAAGACCGCCGCCGAGTGGGAGGGCGATTTCGCTAAGGGCGGCGAAAAATTTTTGAGCGATCTCGCGCGCAAATACCCCTCGCTCAAAGCGCTGACGCAAAGAAAAACATTTCAATCCAACTTGCCCGCGCTGGAAAAATTTATGAAAAAGTTCGCCAAAGACGGCGAGGGCTATACGCCGCCTAAAGAGGCGCGTTTAGCGGCACACGCCGATCGCCTCGCGAAAGAAGCCAAAGAAGCGAACATTTCGGAGACCAATAATTCAAAGTAATTTCCGCTAAACTTAAGCTACGTTTTTAGTAAATATCGCTAGAATGT
Organism: Helicobacteraceae bacterium; assembly: GCA_031286325.1. Classification (GTDB taxonomy): domain Bacteria; phylum Campylobacterota; class Campylobacteria; order Campylobacterales; family SZUA-545; genus JAIRNH01. Next base: position 31,642 of record JAITUT010000044.1, on the reverse strand, counting down.
CAGCTCAAACGCTTGTAAAAAGGAATGATATGCGCGGCGCCTTTTCAATAGTCGAGTTAATCATCACGATTATGCTTTTGGGAATGATTTTTGTAACCGTTCCCGCGTTGCTCTCCAAATCAATAGAGGCGGATCTCCAGTCTTTTGAGGGAGAGGGGCTTTACCACGCGGGAGCGCTTTTGAACCGCATCTTATCGCAGGCTTATAACAGCGTTTTGGTTGAGAATATACCGTCTTCTCTTAACTTGGACGGATCATATGATGACACGCCAAACTACGATGCCAGATCGCCGCACTCAATCGGGCGGATTATCACGCCAAGCGTAGCCGCCGATAAATCTTTTTGCGGCGGCGACCATCCATCGAATGCGCCGTTTAGAGTAGGTAGTTTTACGAAACCTATGATGGACGCTTTTGATGAATATAAAAATTCTTATAAACAAACCCCCGCAGGTAGCGCGTTAGGCGACGACAAGATTGAAATTATGGTTCCGCACTTCACAAGAAAGTGCGCCTCGGCGGGAGTACTTGTCGGCGGCGGCACAATTGATTTTCCGCCTGATAAGATTAGGAATACCAGCAAAGATCCCAACAAGGGTAGAGTGGGAATGAACGAGTGGAACGAATACACGCAGACGATCGGTCGCTTTGATATGAGAGTTAGGGTGCACAACCTTAACGACGAGGCGCTCCCGTTTGCGCCGCAAAGAAGCGCGAAGGACGGCATAGAAAACGCGAACGTAAGCATCGATTGGAGCAATCTCCCAGATACGCCCACGCCTGATGGAACGGATCAGGGAAACTCTATTGTAATCACCGTTGAAGTTACTGACAACACAGCAAACAACACGCCGATCGGCGCTTTGCGATATGTGGCGTCTAATATAGGAGGCGCGGAATGAGCGCGAAAAACACGGCAAACAGGGCTTCGCGCCGCGCTTTCACATTGGTGGAGCTGATATTTTCTATCGTGATTTTGGCTATTTTGTCAATGATTACGGCGGATATTGTTTCGCATATTTACTCGCGTTATATAATGAGCAAAGAGATAGAGCGCGCGCAAAGCGATATGCGCCGCACCCTTGATATGATCGGCAATCGCCTCTCTTACCGCGTGAAAAACAGCGCGATCGGGCGCGATATCCGTCCCGAAGGTTCGCCGCGTTTTAAGGAAAACCACATTATCGCTATAGACGATTACTCCGATTTTGACGATTACGAAATGTTTCAATGGGTAGGCATCGCGCACTATTCTATGCGCGGACAATCGCCCAAATACCCAACCGATCCTCTTCATCCAAACACGCGGGTTTTGCCGGGTTGGAGCGGGATTCACTATCTTGACGGCGACGCGATCGACGGTATTCCCACGGAGGCAGACCAAAATTATCGCGATAACGCGAAAGCTTTTATTATGCCGCTTGGGAATATGACGATCGCGAAAAAGGCTGAATACCGTCACTATCTGACAATAAATCCGGGTTATAATGCCGACTGGCTTAATAATAATGATCCGTTCTCGCTAGGGTTAAGCGTAATGGTTTTGGCGGGCAGCGATCTGCGCGGCGATACCTCTACCGCAGGCTCCAAAGTAGATCAGTGGGGTTGGCGAAACATAATTGGCAATGCAACAGACCTAAGAAATTACTTTAAGATGATTCCCGCCAGTACTGGCGATATGAACTTTACGCTTTTGCCGGTCAATTCTACTGACGCTTTTGCGTTTGTTCCGCGTTCATATTCCGCCGCAGGGCTTATAAACCACTATATAGTAAATGGAGCGTACGCTTTGTGGGTAGATGAAAACGCTACATTAAAGTTGGCATACGATATTCACCCTTGGCTCGGCGACTATTATGACTATACTTTGCCAAGGCAGTTTAGGCGCGGTACGACTCTACCGCGGCCGCCGATTCCAGAGCGCGCGGTCCTACAGGATGTTACGAGGTTCAGATTGCAAGAAACGGGCGGCGTTTTGCGTATAGTTTTATGCGTCCGTCCAAGAAAAGAGGTATTGGGTATATTTGACGCCCAAGATAATGACGATACTAACGCCACGCAGTTTTGCCGTGAAAAGGTTGTGCTATGAGACGGGGTTTTTCGCTTGTAACGGCGATTATATTTATGATAATGATCGCGGTGGTCGGGGTAGCTATACTCTCGCTTTCAGCGATGTCTTTGGAACAAAAAGGGCAAGCGTTTATGCGCGCTCAAGCCGAGCTTTTGGCTCGTAGCGCGAACGAATACGCCATCAAAGATATTTTGCTTGACCCGAAGGGTTTTCCGGGCGGCGCTTCGGTCGAGGGCATCCGAAACGGCAAGACTATGACGATCACGGCTGACGCATATACTATTGAGATGCAAATTAGCTTCGTGGGACCCGAACACCCAGAATATTTCGGCGCTATGCTCATCGATACGACCGTTACCACGAAAAAAGGATCGGCGGGCATAGATAATATGCCGATACGATATGCCAGAAGGACGGTGCAAAAACCATGAGACGCGCATTTACTATGATTGAGTTAATTACGATTTTGATAATCGTGGCTATCTTAGCCACGATCGCGATCGCGGGTATGTTCAAAGAGGACAAATTGGACACCGCCGTAGAGGAGTTGCTGGTGAATATGCGTTACGCGCAGCATTTGGCGGTGATGAACGATGAGTTTAACGCCAACGATCCGCGCTGGGAGTGGAAAAGATGGCGCATAAAATTTAGTCGTAGCAGCGCCGATCGTAGCTGGTCGTACCATATATTCAAAGATGATGATGACTCAGCCAACAATGTTCCTTCTACGGGACCAAACAGCAACCTTTACATAGCGAGAAACCCGCTTGACGGGCAGTTTATAACCACCACCACCAGCACGTCGCCAAACGTGCGACCAGAGAGCTCTCTTTTTTTAGGGGCGTTTTTAACTAGAGAACGCGAGATAAGCGACATAAAGTTTCTCCCTGAAGTAAGAGGCGGTTGTGACCAGACTATCGCCTTTGACGAATTAGGTCGCCCGTTTCATACCAGCACCCCTTCCTCCCCCAGCGATCTGGGTTTTCACTATATTGCCTACGAGCCGGGTTTTTGCACAATTAGGCTCACGCACATTAGCGGGCGCACGGCGGATATTTGCGTAGAGGGCGAAACAGGCTACATCTACGATTGCACGCAGTAACCCGCAAAATTCGCTTCGTATTGCCGCGACGATGTTCGCTCGCGCCTTTTGATCGCGAGAGTTAGCCGCACGATCAATTTGGGCGGCGCAAAAAGCTGGACACTTTCTATGGAAAGCGTGAAAAAGGCAATCAAAACGCCGTGCAACCCGCCGAAAAAAAACGAGAGCGGCAAACCAAATCGTTGTGAGTTTTGAGGAGCGCGATATGATCCCCGCCGCGAAACGCGAAACGTTTTTGATCGGCAGTTGCTCGCGCCGCTTACTAATCGTTGCCACGCGTAAAGCGGGTTTATCAATCGCCTCTTTTATCCGCGCCGCCGCGATCAAAGCCGCGCGCGGCGAGTAAAAAACCCTGCGCTTTTAACAGCGCGGGATTTAGGCGGCGGATTTGAGCGGTTTCTAAATTTGATCGGAATTTGAAATGAGAAAACCACGCTGGATTTTTAGGGACATTTCAAATTCCGCTTTCACCGATTTCTGGGGGTATTTCAAAAGGCGTTTGGCGCATTGCGGGACGATCCGCGATCTGGTTGGCGATTTAGGATAAACGAGATTTTGCTTAGTAGAGCGCGAAAAATTCACAAGCAAGTCGCTTTAAGCATTCAGCGCGGCGAGCTGCGAGTTGATTTCGCAGAGTTTCTTCTCCGCGTCCGCTAAAAGCGCGCGGTTTTTATCCAGAACCTCGGCGGGAGCGTTCGCTACGAATGAAGAATTGGCGAGCATTGAGCTTAGTTTATCCGCCTCTTTTTGGCTCTTTGCTTTCTGCGCTTCAAGCCGCGCGATCAAAGCCGATAAATCCAGATTATTCGTAGGAATAATCGCCTCCAAATTATCGCTGATGTCGGACGCGCCCTTTTGCTTTTCGCGGACGATTTCAACTTTTTCGACCCGCGCTAACTTCTCAATAAATTTCAGCGGCAACTTTGCAGGCTCATAAAGCCGCACAAACGCGCGATCAATCGGCTTATTCGCAAGGTCAAGATAGGTCTTCGCGCGGCGGATTGAGACGATCGCCTCGATCGCCAAATTAAACGAGTTTTCCGCGTCCATATCGCGATTGCGATCAGAGGGAAACCGCGCCGCGATCAAACTCGCCGATTGATCGCCCGTCAACTCGCGATAAAGTTTATCCGCCAAAAACGGCATAAACGGCGAGAGCGTTTTAAGCGCCTCAATAAAGATCGCGCCAAGCTCTGGGACGCTTTCGTCATCGGCTTTGCTTAGCTCAATACCCCAATCGCAAAACTCCGTCCAGACGAAACGATAGAGCGCGATCGCCGCGTCATTAAAGCGGTAAGAATCTAACGCTTCGCGAATCTCCGAGACCGCCGCGTTCAGGCGGCTCACCATATATTTTCCGAGCGCGGTGGCGATCGTAAGCCGCGAAATATCCTCGTAGCGATTGCGTTTCAAGAGCAAAAACTTCGCGGCGTTGAAAATTTTATTCGCGAAGTGCTTGTAAGTTTCGAGGATTTTGCGCGACAAACGAATGTCGCGCCCCTGCGCGCAGAGCGCGGCGAGGGTGAAACGCAAAGTATCCGCGCCGTCTTTCTCTATAATTTCAAGCGGATCGATCACATTGCCCTTTGATTTGCTCATCTTTTGCCCGTGCTCGTCGCGCACCAAAGCGTGCAGATAGACGTCGCGGAATGGCGCGCGCCCCGTGAAAAAGACGCTCATCATAAGCATTCTGGCGACCCAGAAAAAGAGAATATCAAAGCCCGTAATTAACAGATCGTTTGGCGATCTGAGGTCAAGATCGCCCGCCGCGACTTTCGCGTCCGTTTCGTTGCCCCAGCCCAAAGTGCTGATCGCCCACAAACCCGAACTAAACCAAGTGTCAAGCACATCGGGGTCTTGCTGGATCATTTCCGTGCCGCAATTAGGGCAACTTTTCGGATCGTCCTCCTCGCTCGCCCACTGATTTTGACATTCAAGGCAGTAAAAAACGGGAATTCTGTGTCCCCACCAGAGTTGGCGCGAGACGCACCAATCGCGCAACTCGTTCATCCACGAATCAAAGTTGTTTTTCCACTGCGGCGGGTGAAAGCGCGTCTCGCCGTTATTCACGCGGCGGACAGCCTCCTTGGCGATTTCTTTTTTTACAAACCACTGCCGCGAAATATATGGCTCCACGACATTTTTGCAACGGTAGCAATGCCCGACTTGGTGCGCGTGTTTTTCGATTTTTTCAATAAAGCCGCGCGATTTCAACGCCTCTACGATCATCGCTCGCGCCTCTAAACGCTCCTGTCCCGCGAACTCGCCGCACTTTTCGTTCAAAATACCGCGCTCGTCAAAAATTTTCACAAACTCCAAATTGTGCCGCCCGCCGATTTCGTAGTCGTTTGTGTCGTGCGCTGGGGTAACTTTCACCGCGCCGCTGCCGAAAGCCATATCGACTTTTTCGTCCGCGATGATTTTGATCTCGCGATCAATCAGCGGCAAAACCGCCGTTTTCCCGATTAGATCGCGGTAACGATCGTCAGCGGGATTGACCATTACGGCGGTGTCGCCGAAAAATGTTTCGGGGCGCGTAGTGGCGACTACGATCGCGGAACTTTCGTTTTTGATCGGATATTTAATGTGGTATAAAGCGCCGTCAACCTCTTCGTGCTCCACTTCAATATCGCTTAACGCGCCGCAATGCGTGCACCAATTGACCATATAGTCGCTTTGGACGATTAGCTTTTCATTGTAGAGCTCCACAAAAGCTTTTTTCACGGCGGCGCGGAGACCTTCGTCCATTGTGAAACGTTCGCGCGACCAATCGGGCGTTGTGCCGAGCCGCCTGAGTTGGCGCGCGATCGAGCCGCCGCTTTTTTCTTTCCACTCCCAAACGCGGCGGATAAACTCGTCGCGCCCTAAATCTTCTTTGGTTTTGCCTTCAGCGAGGAGTTGTTTTTCCACGACATTTTGCGTAGCGATTCCCGCGTGATCAAGACCCGGCTGCCACAGCGCGGAAAAGCCGTCCATTCGCTTATAACGGACGATGATGTCTTGCAAAGTGTGATTTAGCGCGTGCCCTATGTGGAGGCTGCCCGTTACATTGGGCGGCGGCATCATAATTGTGAAAGTTTTTTTGGGTTTTTCGCTCTCTGTTTTGCCCCGCGTAACCGCGCTAAACGCGCCCGATTGTTCCCACTCCTCGTAAAGCCCGCTCTCAATTTCTTTCGGATCGTAATTCGCGCTCAACATTTTACGTCTCTGCCCCCGATTTTTGCCGCGATTTTAGCCAAACGGCGATTTTGTATAATTTCGCCGTAAGGAAAAATATGTTCAAAGCCGCGATTATTCAGCAAAGTTTCACGCGCGATATTAAGTTTAATACGGAGAAGTGCGCGGAAAATATCAAAATTGCCGCTAAAAACGGCGCGAAACTGATCGCGCTTAGCGAGTTGCATAATTCTTTATATTTTTGCCAAAGCGAAGATGTTTCGATTTTTGATCTTGCGGAGGAAATTCCTGGAAAATCAACTGAATTTTTCGGTAAATTAGCGCAAGATTTGAATGTGGTTTTGGTTTTATCTTTATTTGAAAGGCGCGCGCGCGGCTTGTATCATAATACGGCGGTTGTAGTTGAACGTACAGGAGAGGTTGCGGGAATTTTTCGTAAAATGCACATTCCGGAGGATCCGTCTTTTTACGAGAAGTTTTATTTTGCCCCTGGCGATCTGGGATTTAAGCCTATTGCTACATCTCTTGGCAAGATCGGAGTTCTCGTTTGCTGGGATCAATGGTATCCCGAAGCGGCTAGAATTATGGCGTTAAACGGCGCGGAAATTTTAATTTATCCTACCGCGATCGGCTGGGACCCGAATGATAGTTTAGATGAGAAAAACCGCCAATTAGATGCGTGGATCACCATTCAAAGATCGCACGGGATCGCAAACGCTCTGCCCGTTTTATCAATTAACCGCGCAGGGCTTGAAAAAGGGCATAATAACGAAGGATGCGGAATTGATTTTTGGGGGCATAGTTTTATCGCAGGATCGCAAGGTGAATTTTTAGCGCGATCAACAGATCAAAACGAAACGATTTTATACGCCGAAATCAACTACAGCCAAATAGATCGCACGCGCAACATCTGGCCCTTTCTCCGCGATCGCCGCATAGACTTTTACGCCGATCTATTGAAACGATTTGGCGGCTGATCGCGCAGAAAAGTTACTCTTTTACGCCCTTTTCTCCCCATTTGTTTTCGTCGATCTCTTTCATAATCGAAGCGGTTTCTATCAAAACGGCGATAATTTTTTGATAGTGTTTGATCTCTTCATACGAGAGCTCGCGATCTTTGCGATCTTTTAGATATTTTTGCGCGGGTTGATAACCGCCGATATAAAACTCCCAAGCGGTATTTGGGATATTGCCGAAAAATTGTTCTTTGTTTATATAAACGCGATCTTTTTCTCGTTTAACAACCTCTATTTTATTGTCGCCTTTTATTGAAAAAGTCGTGCCAATTTTAGGTTCGGATTCTAATAAATGCAGTTTGCGTAATTTCTCGCCAAAATTCTTAAAATAATCAAAATATGCGGCGTCTTGCGGGTAAGGTACGCGTGGAAAATCTACTTTCAGACACTCTTCGTATTTCTCGCGATATTTAGGCGAATGTAAAACGCCATAAATATAATCAAAAACCTCTTCGGGCTCTGGATCGCGCCTTATATTTCTTTGAATATGATCTATTATGATCCCGTTTTCATCATAGTTAGGCTTTTTATCTTTGAAATCTTTATCTTTGAAAGTGTAAGTATAGAGAGGAAAAATCACATAAGCACTATTTGCCACAGCACCTTTGTCTATTATAGTATCTGTCGCGAAGAGTATAAAATGTTGCTTCCCCGCCAATTGTCTAGCCGAAACCAAAGCAATGTTTGGGCGAAACATATATTTCATTATCCCATAACACGGATACGCCATAAACCCTTTTACTCTACCAGTATATAAAGTAAATCTAAAATCAAATGGGCGATAGTGAATTTTATTAATCTTAAGTTTAGGATCATTTTTTCTAATATCGCTTTGCGCTTTTTTCAGAATCCAATCTCGCGTGTCGTCTGGAATGTTGTATTTTCTTTTAATATCTTTCTCCGTAAGATTTTTCATATCCTCATAAACTCGTTTTATTTCTTCTTCTGTAAAATGTACAGTCAGAGAATCCCTCTTTGTCATTATTCCAATGTTCTTTTCCTTGAAAAGGTCTGAAATAGCAAACCCTTTTTTATATTCTTTTTGCGAACCCGCGTCTTTTTTAACAAAAAAGTAATAGGGGCTTTCTAGTTTTAATTTAATAAAGTTTTGATTATTTATATTATTTCGAAACAACCAATCATATTTATAATTTCTTGTTCCATAAAGATCGGAGTATAAAACCTCCGCTAAGTTGTCTGAATGGGTGGAAGTTTTAACAAATATATTTATAGAGACGCCAACCATAATATCAAATATATTTTCATCTCTATATCCGCTGGGTGTTTGCTCTTTTCTTAAAGAGTTGCCGTGAAGATTTAATATGTATATTTTGTCAAATGTTTTCGCCAAATGGTAGCGCATTCCTCGAAATGTCGGATTATCTAAAAAGCCGTGATTGTTTATAAAAGCGATTATCCCATAACCGGTTCTTTCTATCAGGCTCTCAGCCATACGAATAAATTTAACATAATCGTCGTTTATCCATTTCAAACTTTTCTCTTGTAACGAGTCGCCGTTCGGTTCTAGTTTATACTCTCTCATTAAATTTGTTATAAACTCGCTTTTATTTATAGATTCGCCGCTGTAAGGCGGATTGCCTAGCAAAACCATTACGGGAGTATTTTCTTTGATATTTTTTGCCGTTTTAGCTTCTTCAGTAAGCCATACCGCTAATTGCGAAACAGGGTCAATATCTCCAATTTTATCAAGCGAGTTTGTGAGATAAACGCCTAATCTCTCTTTCTGTTTGAATTTATAGCCCAAATCTTCTAAAATAAGACTTATATTCAAATGCGCCATAGCGTAGCTAGACATTAAAACCTCAAATCCGTGCAAACGAGGCAAAAGATCGCTTGAAACATAGCTGTCCCATAATCCGCTTTGCCCCTGCGTTCGTATACTTTCATAAATTTTGTTAATAATTTGCGTCAAAAACGCGCCCGTGCCGGTCGCGGGATCGAGAATTTGAAGTTTATGTATTTCGCGATCGCCAAATTTAATTTTTGAACTATCGGCAAGCCCGTTTCGCATATTAAAATCTTGTCGTAAAATATCATTTACCGCGCGAACTATAAAATCGATCGCGGGCTTAGGGGTGTAATAAACGCCGCGAGTTTTTCTAACGGCGGGATTATAATGCGATAAAAATGTTTCGTAGAAATGAATAATGGGGCTATTTTGAGTTTTATCCTCGTGAATTTCGCGCATAATAGATTCAAAATCCGCTACTTTAAACAACTCTACAAAATCATCTATAATACGAACAATACGATCGTCTATATTACCGCCTATATAATGAAAAAGTTTCTTCAAAAACGGGTTTGATCGCGGTATTTTCTCAAACGCCGTATAACGCGAAAAATCGCTTTTGCCAAGATCGGAAATTCTCGCGGTGAACATTCCATAAGCGATAGTTTGAGCTAAAAGATCGGCGAATTTCGCGGAGTCAATATCAGGAATCAGCATTTTTTGGAAAACCGCTTTATAATATGCTAGATCGCCCTTTTGATTTTCGCTTGTTTCATCGGCGTCAATTGCGTTTCGAATGATAGCGGCGAGCAGTTTAGTTTTGTTTGCCATATAACGCGCCAAATCGCTCGCGGTTTTTACGCTAATTCCTCCAAAAGATATAAAGTTTTTAAGGAGCAATTTAAGTTTATCCGAATTATCTTCGCGAGATTTTATTTTATCTTTGCCTGAATTGAAAAGCCCGCGCGGTTCGTATTCGCCAATATCAACTTCGTCGATCAACTCTTGATCGCGCCAAAACTCAAAGGATATATAATTTGTGATAATTAGATTCGCAAATGCGTTTTTATAGCGGTTAAACTGCTCTTTATATGACGGGTCTTTTAAGTTTTTGTCCACATCTTTTGTCTCTATATAGCCAATCGGCGCGGAATTTTTCATTATCGCGAAATCTGGCGCGCCAACGTCTCTGATATGTTTTGGTTCATTGATTGCTGTTATGGAAGTATCAAATTCGTTTAAAAAAGCCTCAAAAACTCCGCGATAAGAATGTTCCCTCGCCTTTTCGCTAGACAAAATTTCATTAAGTTTATAAACATATTGCTCTGCCGTCATTCTATTTCACAGCTTCAATCAAATAAAAATACCCGTGATCAAATGTTTTGTAGTATGGTTCAACGCTAGCTTCTATATACGCGCTTTGCCGCGTAACTTTCGTAACAACTCCGACCTTCGCGCCCGCGAAAAAAATGCCGTCAAGCCCGTTTGTGATCACCTCGTCTCCGACATTCACGCTCATCCACAGCGGAATGTAGCGCACTATCATCTCGCCGCCGCGCCCCATCGCCACGCCAGGCGCTTTGGTCTCGCCCACAAAAACCGAATACGAGCACTCGCGATCGCCGTTTAGAAGCGCTTTGCTGTAATTTCCAGCGCCGCTTATCACAATCCCTGCGGCGAACTCGTTAAAAATTAAACCCTTAATTTCACCTTGTTTTAAGTCGGGGTAATCGATCGTAATTCTTTGCAGGTCTGGTAGTTCGGAATAAGCCACCGCGCGCACCGCGCGGGTTTTGAAGTCGGCGGGCGGATCGTATTCTTTGAGTTTTGAGAGGCTCACGACCTCGTTCGCGAACGCGCTCAAAACCTCCAAATTTTCGCGTAATTTCTCATTTTCGGCGCGATATTTCTCAATCGTCTCGGCTTGGTTTCTGTGTTTTTCCATAGCCTCGTCAGCCGCGCGCGCCACCTCCAAAACGTGCGTTTTTACGACGTTTGTCGCTTTCACAAACGGCGCGGACCACGAAAAATCATAACGCACGGCGATAGCCGCGAGCAATATAAAAGCGATAACTAAAAGCGCGGCTTTAAACATAACTTTCCCTAATTTTATTCAAATTATGCCCGATCGCGACTTCGCTTTGATCGCGCTTTGAATACGCTATTGCCCGCGCAGCCGCAAAGCAATCGCGCGGCGGCTCACGCCAAATTCAAGGCGCGGAGCAACACGCCTTCGCGCAAAGCCTCGTCTATCGCGCAACACTCGTTAAACTCAAAAAACGCGAGAAATTCCAGCAACATCACCGCGCCCGTGAGGACTAGATCGGCGCGATCTTTGCCCGTCAAAATGTCGCGTTCGTTTTGATTTTTAGCGGCAATTTCGGCGTAAATTTTCAAAATTTCGGCGCGGTTTAGCCGCGCGCCGTTCACAATTTTTTTGGAGTAATTTTCATAAGTAAGACCCTTTTTGATCGCCGCGATCGTAGTCGGCGCGCCGGCGGTGGCGATGAAAGTACGCGGTTTTTCAAGCATTGCCGCCCGTTTCGCGAAATTAGCTAATTGCTTAAATTCTTCGCGCAAGTATTTTTTCAGATCGTCCTCGCCAAGTCCTAGCTCGCTCAAAACCACAATCCCGATCGCGAGGCTATGCGAAATTACCTCGCGATCGCTGGCGTAAATTATTTCGCTGCTCGCGCCGCCGATGTCCAGCACGAAAAACGGCGGCTCTAAGCCGCAATTTTTTGCCGATCTAACCGCCGCAATCGCCGTTAATTCCGCCTCCGTTTCGGCGCTGATTACCTCAAAATTTATACTGGTTTTTTCCAGCAAATAGCGCAAGGCTTCATCGCGGTTTTTCGCTTCTCTGAAAGCTTGCGTGGCGACCGCTTTAATTTCGTGCGGCGTAAAGTCAAACTCTGATCGCGCCTTTTCTACCGCCGCGGCGACGCGCTCCAAAGCGGCGCGGCAAATTTCGCCGCTGAAAACCAAATTTTCCGCCGCGCGCGCCACAAACTGCCGTTCCCAAATTTCGTTGCCAGCGGCGTCCGCGGCGAGGAAACGTATTGTGTTTGAGCCTAAATCGATCGCGATCATCAATATTTTTCATAATGCACTTTGGCTTGATCGTAGCGCGGCGCCGGAGTTTTAGGATCGGCGGCGTATCCGATCGCCATTGTCGCGAATGGCTCAATGTGCGGCGGCAACTTAAAGTATTCTTTCACGGCGCGCATACGATCCTCAAACGGCATTATCGCCAGCCACACGCCCGCCAAACCCAAATGCACAGCCTCAAGCAAAATGTTCTGGCTCGCCGCGCTCAAATCCTGCTGGTAACACTCGGGCCACTTGCCGTTCTGCGTGTTAAGAAGCGTCATAATTCCAAGCGGAGCGTTAATTAAAGGCTTGCTGTGCGGACAAAGCTCGGCGACTTTTTCGCGCGAAGTTTTGTCGGCGATCACCAGAAACTCCCAAGGTTGCTGGTTTCCCGCGCTCGGCGCTTGCATCGCGGCGCGCAAAAGACGCTCTACTTTCGCCGCCTCAACGCTCGCGTCTTTGAATGTCCTCGCGCTGAATCTCGCAAAAATTTCTTGCATAGTCTCTCCTTGTAAGTTTTTATTTTGACAAAAAGCGACTAATTTTTTGCTAAATCGCGCAGAGCGCTCGCTAGAGCTTCAATTTCAGAGACGGTGTTATAAAGCCCAAGCGAGGCGCGCAGGGTGGCTTCAAGCCCGAAAAAGCGCAAAATCGGCTGGGCGCAGTGGTGTCCCGCGCGGAGGCAAATATCGCGCTCGTTCAAAAACCCCGCGATCTCTTCTATTGAAAATCGCTCCATCACAAAACTAATCGCCCCCGCGCGATCAGAGGCGTTGCCGATAATCCGCAACCCGTCAATTTTTGAAAGCTCGCTAATCGCAAAGCGCGTTAAGTCGCTTTCGTAACGCGCGATATTTTTCATTCCGATCACGCCGATATATTCGAGGGCGGCGGCAAGCGCGATCGCGCCGGCGATATTTGGCGTGCCAGCCTCAAATTTATTTGGCGCTTTTTGGTAAAGCGTTTTCGTGAAAGTTACATCGGCGATCATATTTCCGCCGCCGTGATAGGGCTTCGCGAGTTCTAGCGTCTCGTCGTTCGCCCATAACGCCCCGATTCCAAAGGGCGCATAAACCTTGTGTCCCGAAAACACAAGAATATCCGCGCCGATTTTACGAACATCAATCGGAATGTGCGAGATTGACTGCGCCGCGTCAATCAGGACTTTCGCGCCGCAAAGCCTTGCGATCTCCGCCATTTCGGCGATCGGCAAGATCGTGCCGAGCGCGTTTGAAATATGCGCGATCGCGGCAAATTTCGCGCGCGGCGAAAAGAGTTTTTTGTATTTCGCCAGATCGATTTGCCCGTCTGATCTAACAGGCGCGACCCGCAAAATCGCGCCCTTTTCGGCGGCGATCATTTGATATGGCACGATGTTCGCGTGGTGCTCTAAAATCGTAACGATAATCTCGTCGCCGCGCTTTATCAGCGGGCGCAGAGTCGCCTGCGCCGCGAGGTTTATCCCCTCTGTCGCGCCGCGCGTAAAGATCAAATTCTGCGGCTTCGCGCCGATAAAGCGCGCAACCGAGCTTCTCGCGTCTTCGTAAAGTTTGTCGGCGTTTGACGCCAAACGATACGCGCCGCGCTTAACATTTGAGTTTTCGCGGGCGTAAAAATTCGCCTCGCGGTCTATCACCGATCGCGGTTTTTGCGTGGTGGAGGCGTTGTCGAGCCAGATCGTTTTTCGCGCGGGATTTTCAGGATCGCCCGCCGCAAAAATCGGGAAATCGGCTCGTATATCCGCGACCGAGCGATCGCCGATCACGTCCGCCGCTCGCGATCCGTCAAAATCCGTCGTTTTAACGTCCGCCGCCTCGCTTGTCGCGAAAGTTTCACGCGCGGTTTTGATCCCTTCGCATGGCTGCGCAACCCCCTCGTACGCCTCCAAAACGGGGTGAAAGTTCATCTCTTCCAACAATTTTCTCTTCATTTCCTCGCGTCCAATCCGCCCTCTAAACTCCAAAAATCGCCCAAAATTCCCGCGTCTTGCAGCGTCAAGATCGCCCGCTCGCTTCTGATCCCGCTGCGGCAGGCGAAAATCACTTCGCGACCCAGCGGAATTTCGGCGAGGCGGCTTGCGAATTCGCTAATAGGAATGTTGATCGCGCCGTCTAACGCCGCGATCTCTACCTCGACTTTTTCGCGCACGTCAACGAGCGCCGCGCCGTTTGCCACGCGCGATTCTAGATCGGCGGGCTTAACTAGGTTAATGCCGCCGCCCTTTAACCCGCAAAAATTTTCGTAGTCTATCAAAGCTGTGATCGTAGGGTTTTCGCCGCAGACGGGACATTCCAAATCGCGGCTGAATTTGACTTCGCGAAATTTGCCGCGCCACATATCTAAAAGCGTCAAACGTCCCGCCAAAACGCCCTCCGCGCCTACAATTAGCTTGATTACTTCGCCCGCTTGCAACGCGCCCACCGCGCCGGGCAACGCGCCCAGCACGCCGCCCTCCGCGCACGAAGGAGCTAAATACGGCGGCGGCGGCGCGGGAAACAAACAACGATAGCAGCCGCTTTCACGCGGTTTGAAGACCGCGATCTGAGCGTCAAAGCGGAAAATTGAGCCGTAGACGAGCGGCTTGTTCAAGAAAACGCACGAGTCGTTCAGCAAATATCGCGCCGCGTAATTATCCGTAGCGTCCGCGACAATATCGTAATTTTTGATGATCAAGAGCGCGTTCGCCGCCGTGAGCCGCTCGCGGTAAGCCGTGATCGTAATAAGCGGGTTGATAGCCTGTAAACGCTCTTTCGCGCTATCAACCTTCGCCGCTCCGATCGTCTTTGTAGAATGGATCGCTTGCCGTTGCAAGTTGCTCTCCTCAACGCTGTCAAAATCCACTATTCCTATTTCGCCCACGCCCGCCGCCGCGAGATATAGCGAGATCGGCGCGCCGAGCCCGCCCATTCCCACGACCAAAACGCGCGCGGCTTTAAGTTTCTCTTGCCCCGCCGCGCCGATTTCTGGAAGCAAAATGTGGCGACTGTAACGGGAAAGCTCATCATTTGTCATAAAACACCCTTGTGCTAAAATACGCCGCTTTTTGAAAGGATTGCAAATGGCAATAGCTAAAAATCAAGTTGTAAGTATAGAATACGAAGTTAAAGAGGCGGCGACAGACGCTATGATAGACAGCAACATTGGGCGCGAGCCGCTTGAATTTATGATGGGCTACGGGCATATCATACAGGGTTTGGAGGAGGCAATCGCGTCGCTTTCGGCGGGCGAATCGCTGAATGTGGTCGTGCCGGCGGCGAAAGCTTACGGCGAATACCGCGCAGAAATGACCGAGCGGGTGGAACGCGAGCAGTTTGCCGGCATTGATTTGCAAGTTGGAATGACGCTTTACGGGCAAGCGGAGACGGGACAAACCGTGCAAGTTGTGGTTAAAGAGTTTGACGATTCTAATGTAACGATCGACTATAACCATCCTTTGGCGGGTAAGGATTTGAAGTTTTACCTGAAAATTTTGGCTCTGCGCGAGGCTACGACGGAAGAAATCGAACGCGGATCGCTTGCGCGTTCGTGCGGCGGTTGCGGAGAAGATGGAAGTTGTTGCGGCGAACACGAGCGCGACCCAGCTCACGACTGCGGTTGTCCGCGTTAATAACTTTAGTCGTGTTTAACTTCTCGCGGCTTGCTTGTTTAACTTCGCGGACAAGCAAAGCTTAGTCCTGCTCGTTTTACTCCTCACGGGAGCAAAGCTCCCGCTTGCGACAATGGACTTCGCCCCTCGCGGAATTGGGCGAACCGTAGGGGCGAACTGTGTTCGCCTGATCGCAATATAACGTCAGCTAGTTATTTATTTGGAAACCTACGAAAATCGCGGTTCGGCATTGATGGGTAATTTGCGCCCGTTGCGCTTAACGCAACGGGAACAATAGGTTTCGTTTGGGCTTCGCAACTCTTAAATGCTTTGCTTTTGATAAGCCGACGTTACGCCGCGTTTCGATCAAAACTTATATGTCGCCGAAGCAAAAAGCCCGCTCGAATCCATTTTGATTGAGCCAAGGTCTTTGTCTTTAAGCGAGCCGTAGTTGCGATAGGCGTAACCTAATCCGGCGGCGATATTTTTGTTAAAAAAATAGTTCGCGCCGAGCGCCAACTGATAGGCGATCACGGTTTTGGAAGCAATATCGCTATTACTTTCGCTCTCTTCGTCGCAGTAATTCGAATCAAAGACGTTGTAGTCTACGCAAAAAGTGTAAGTTTCGGTATATTTGCGTTCAAGGGACGCCGTTCCCAGCCCTGCGCCTACGTATGGCTTGAGTCCCACAACCGGTGTATTAAATTGATAATACAAACTGGCGAAAAACGCTGGTTTCCTCGTAAATTCAAGTTTTTCCTCGTATGTCTCTGTGTAGCAGATGCTATATCCATAGCACACGGTATTGTCATATCCATCCCCGCTCTCCTTATACTGTTCTGAGTTTATCAACGAAAGCTCCAAAAGCAAGTCGCCGCTGTCGCTTTTCATAATCTCTTTGCTAATCGCTAGCGAGAAGAGCGTATTATTTTTCGAAAAGTTAGAGGATTCGCTAAAACGCGATTCGCTAAGACCCGGGGCGCTACCTTTGAATTTACTCATATGTACCCCCACGCTTACTTGCCACCCATCAAGCCATTTACGAAAATTATCAGCTTGCCAATCATCAGCCAATAAAGCCCCGCTAGCGAAAAACATCGCTAAAAACTACTGCCAACAACTTTTTCATTTTTTTATCCTTTCAAAAATCATCGCCAAACGGCGAACGCTTGCTTTCGCAAAACTTGGAAACTTAAACAAAACGACATGGTCTGGTTTGAAGTTATCTCATATAAGACTCCTTATATGAGATTGAATTGAAGAGAGAAAAATTCGAGAGCGTAAAGAACGGCTAGCGCGTCGTGCTGTGCTGTGCTGTGCTGTGCTGTGCTGTGCTTAACATACTAAAACCTAACATTAAAATTTAAACGCTTATTATACCAAAATTTCCATTAAATTAACTGCCGATCTTCGCGCTTATTAGAAAAACAAACGCGCACTATTAGATTTACAAAAAAATCGGCGCGGCGTTATGTAAATGTGAATTTGAATCCTGTTTTGCCGCAATTGTTACCGCCGCCAATACTTTAACCAGCTTTTAGCATTGACGCTTCTTTGCTCTTTAGAAACTCACGAAAATCGTAATTACCTTTTCACTCCGCGATCAAAAGCCGCGATTTTAGCCCGTTGCGGAATCGGGCGAACGCAGTTCGCCCCTACATATACGCTTGCGGCGATCGCGGCTGGAATAATAGGTTTTATGTGAATTTCGCGCGTCTTAACGCGCCCGACTTTATCATTGCGATCGCGCCTTTTCTTGTCATTACAAGCGTTTCACTACCGCTCAATACTCGCGACGAGAGTGCGCGATCGGGAGTAAATCGCTTATCTCTTACTCGCCGAAGACCGCGCTCAAACGCTCTTTGGTTTCGGGCGCGATCGCGGCGGGTTTGCCGTTTTTAATGTGCGCCAATTCTACGATCGCGGAAAAAATTAAAGTTTCGCCCAAAAAAATCTCCTGCGCGAGCGAAAAACTTGCGGATCGCATCTCTATTAAGCGCGATCGCGTTTCCAAAAGATCGCCTAATTTCGCGCTCCGTGCAAATTTCAAGTTCATAGATCGCACGACAAAATAAAAGTTCGCGCCCTCAGGCGACTTGGCCAACGCGAAAAACGCCTCGCTTCGCGCGCGCTCAATAAACTTCAAATAGTTCGCGTGATAGACCATTCCAAGCGAATCAGTGTCCTCGTAATAAACGCGCAGTTTCATAGCAACTCCACCCGCGCCACTTCCAGCCCGAACGCCGCGAGCGAGGGCGGCGGGTCAAATTCGCGAGTCGCGAGCAGCGCGATCTTGCGCGCGCCGATCGCGGCTAGGATTTGCGCGCCGATTCCGATCTCTTTCGCCGCGCCCTTTGCCGCGCCGCGCGCGATCAGGAGCAAAACGCCGCCGCCCGATTTAAGCCGCTCTATTGCGCGTAAAAGCCCGCCGAAAGCGCGATCGTTTAATAGCAACTCGGCGGAATCTCCAGCGGCGTAGAATTTGACTTGCGTCTCGCCCGCGCCGATTTCGCCGAATACGATCGCGCGGTGGATTAACCCTAAATGATCGCGCCACTCTAAGACCTCGACATCGGAGTCAAACAAACGATCGCGCCGCGATCCCACTCGCTCCACAAGGCGTTCTTTCAGCAAACGATACTCGATCAAATCCGCGATATATACGATCGGCAAATTGTGTTTTTCGGCGAATTTGTCAAGATCGGCGCGCCTAGACATTGTGCCGTCCGCGTTCATTATTTCGCAGATGACGCCGCGCGGCGCGACTCCCGCTAAGCGGCAAATATCCACCGCCCCCTCCGTGTGCCCGATCCGCGCCAGCACGCCGCCCTCTTTGGCGATCAGCGGAAATATGTGCCCAGGTCTGGCGAAATCCTCCGCGCGGCTCGTTTCTTGCGCAAGCAAAGCGATCGTGTCGTGCCGCTCGCGCGCCGAAATGCCAGTAGTAGCGGACGCGGCGTCTACGCTGATTGTGAACGCCGTCTCGTGTCCGCTTGTGTTTTTTGCTACCATCGGCGAGAGCTCAAGCCGCTCTGCGGCGCGTTTTTCTAACGCCACGCAGACCAATCCTCGCGCTTCGCTAACCATAAAATTCACCATTTGCGGCGTGGAAAGCGCGGCGGCATAGACTAAATCGCCCTCGTTTTCACGATCTTCGTCGTCTATCATTATCACCATTTTGCCGGCTTTGATAGCAAAGATCGCGGCTTCAACCCTCGCCAACACTTCGTTCGTCATACTTTTCCTTAATAGGGCTTGGGGGTGCGGCGGACGACCGCTTGCGCGTTAAGATCGTATGTGGCGAGGGCGCGGAGAAGTTCTAGCGCGGCGTCGGGGTCTTTGTCTGTCAGCGCGATTTCGTAAAAGTCGCCGTCCTCAATTTTGTACCCCACGGCGCGCGCCGCGAAGAACGCTTCCGCGCACTGCTTTTCGTAAATATCGGGGCTATTCAGCCGCAAAACCAATGTGATATTTTCGCGAAATTTCGGATCGACTAGGTCAATGCCTACCGCGCTCTCGTCGGCTGGCAAGCGCGGCAACTTTTCTCTATGCGCCATTTGCTCCGTCCAATCGGAAGCGCGCGGCGTTTTGATCGCCTCGCCTATCTGCTCGATGCGGCTGGTGTCTATAATTGCGTGGGTTTCGTCGTAGCCCGTATCCGCGCGTGTGATCTTCCACGCGAACCACGCCGCCGCGCCGACTAGCGCGATCGTAAAAAAGATAGTCGCTACTATCTGCCGCACTTTCGCCCCTATTTTTTTGCGTAATGATGGCATAAAAGTATTTATGATTTTATTTCGCGCGCTTTTAACTCGGCGCGTTAAACATCAATCTTTTTATATTTTTTTGCGCGCGATCGCTTAATTTTTTAACGCTCAAATCGTTAAATATGAACGCGTATTAACTTCCGTAAATTTTCGCGGTTATACAATTTGCTAAGAAACGGACGGTAGCGTTTTGTTTTGATAAATTCTACTTTGGCGGCGATCTCTTTGCGCGGCAGTTCGCTTAAGCGCGTTCTAGCCAAACTAAACAACCGCCGCTGTGATCTCGCCGTTTTCCGCGTCAAATCGCACCAGCGATCCAGCGCGGGTTTTGCCGCTTAAAATCAATTCGCTTAACTTGTCTTCCGCGAGGCGATTTAACGCGCGAGATAGCGGGCGCGCGCCGAAGTCAGGATCAAATCCGCTCTCCGCGATGAGCCGTTTCGCCTCGCTTGTAAATTCCAGCGCGATCTCTTGCGGCTCTAGCCGCTTTTGCAAATCCTCGATCAATTTTTCTACGATCTTCTCAATCTCCTCAAATCCCAGCGGCTCAAAGATCACAATCTCATCGAGGCGGTTTAGAAATTCGGGGCGGAAGTGCGCGCGCAAAGCCGCCCACACCGCCTCTTCGCGCGCCTTTTTATCTTTGATCTCCATTATTTCGCGGCTCGCCAAATTTGAGGTCAAAATCAAGATCGTATTCTTAAAATCCACGACCACGCCTTTGTTATCCGTCAGCCGCGCCTCGTCTAGAACTTGCAAAAGCAAATTAAATGTATCGGGGTGCGCCTTTTCGATTTCGTCCAGCAAAATCACGCTGTAAGGCTTCCTGCGCACCGCTTCGGTGAGTTGTCCGCCCTCTTCGTAGCCGACATATCCGGGCGGCGCTCCCACAAGCCGCGAAACGGAGTGCTTCTCCATATATTCGCTCATATCGAGCCGTATCATCGCGCGATCGCTGTCAAACAAAAAGCGCGAAAGCGTCTTCGCCGTTTCGGTCTTGCCCACGCCGGTCGCGCCCAAAAAGAGAAAACTCCCAAGCGGGCGATTTGTGTTCGCAAGCCCCGCTTTGCTGCGCTTAATCACATTGCCGATCGCCTTAATCGCCTCTTTTTGCCCGATCACAGATCGCGACAACTCCTCTTCTATATTCAAAACTTTATCGCGCTCGGTCTGTAGCATTTTTTTTACGGGAATGTTTGTCCATTTCGATACGATCGCCGCGATCGCCTCCTCGTCAACGCTGTTTTTAAGGAGCGTTCCCGCCTCTTGCATCGCTTGCCAGCGGTCGTTTTGCTCGGCGATTTGTTTTTTTATCTCAGGAATTTTCCCGTATTCGAGCTCCGCCGCTTTGCTGTAATCGCCGTCTCGTTTGGCGATCTCCGCCTCGCGCTTTTTCGACTCTTCCTCCGCCTTTAACTCCGAAATTTTGTTGAAAACGGCTTTTTCGTTCTCAAAGCGCGCCTCTAACTCGCGTTTTAACTCGGTCGCGTTCGCGAGCTCTCTTACGATCTCGTCAATTCGCGCCTTGTTTTTGTCGCCCTTCTCCATTTTGAGCGCCTCTAACTCCACTTTCAGCCGCGAAATTTCACGCTTCGCGCGATCCAAACCCGCGGGCAGACTCTCAATTTGCATTTTCAGTTCGCTCGCCGCTTCGTCAATTAAATCGATCGCCTTATCCGGCAAAAATCTGTCGTTAATGTAGCGATCGCTAAGCCGCGCCGCCGCCGTTAACGCGCTATCCTCAATCGTTACGTTATGGTGCGTTTCAAGGCGTTCTTTAAGCCCGCGCATAATCGCGATCGCCTCCGCCGCGCTGGGCTCGCCGATAGAAACAGGCTGAAAACGTCGCTGCATCGCCGCGTCTTTTTCAAAATATTTGCGGTATTCTTTGAGGGTGGTCGCGCCAATGCAACGCAACTCGCCCCGCGCCAGCGAAGGCTTCAAAAGATTCGCCGCGTCCATACTGCCCTCGCTCGCCCCCGCGCCGATGATCGTGTGGATTTCGTCTATAAACAGGATCGCGGCGTCATCGCTCTTGACCTCGTCGATCACGGCTTTGAGTCGCTCCTCAAACTCGCCGCGATACTTCGCCCCCGCGATCAAAGCGCCCATATCAAGCGCGATCACTTTCATATTCGCAAGGCTCGCGGGTACGTCTTTTCGCGCGATACGATCGGCTAAAGCCTCTACGATCGCCGTTTTGCCCACGCCCGGATCGCCCAGCAAAATAGGGTTATTTTTGGTTTTGCGCAACAAAATTTGCATCATTCGCGCGATCTCCTCATCGCGCCCGATCACGGGATCAAGTTTGCCATCGCGCGCTTTCGCCGTCAAATCCGCGCCGTATTTTTGCAACGCGCCAGCGGTATCTTCCGCGTTTTGGCGATCGGCTTTTTTGCCGCCGCGCGCCGCTTCAAACGTTTTCTTTAACTCGCTTAAATCAAGATGATTTTGCAAAACCGCCTTAAAGCGATCTAAATTCGCGATCAAATATGTATCAACCGCGATAAATTCATCGCCTATCGCTTTTGAGCGCGCCTCCGCCGCCATTAACGAATCGCGCAGATCGCGCGAAATTTTGATGTTTTCTTTCGCGACTTGGCTTGCTTTGGGCAATTTTTCTACCGCCGATTTGATCTCTAACTCAATCGCCGCCGCGTTAATGTTTAAGCGGTTTAACGCTTGCCTAAACGCCGAGTTTGTCTGCGTAATTTGCGCCCAAAGAACGTGCAAACTGGTCGCTTCGGGATTTTTTGCGAAAAGCGCGAGCGAAATCGCGCTTTCTAGAGTTTCGCGCATTTGGTTTGTGAGTCTTTCCGTTAAAACCATTTTGTTCCTTTCCTAATTTTCCAGTCATTGCGCTTCATATTCGCGACGAGAATTTCGCGAGAAGCAAAAAACTACTCGTAAATTTTGCAAAATTTTTCGGAGCGGCTTTTGATGTTGCCCATAAACCACTCTTTGAACTTAGCGCGCTCTTTCGGCGTTAACTTTTTGAGGGCGCGGTCAAAGAGTTGCGGCGAACTTTCACAGATCGCCGCGACATTTTCGCTAATCTCCTCCGATGTGCGCGTTCCCAAATACTCAAAACCAGTCAAATCCGCGAAATACGCCGCCGCCGCGTCCGCTTCGCTAGATTCCGCCGCGTTTTGATAGCCGCTCTCTAAAAGCTCGTCAAGGCGATCGTAAATTTTTTCCCGCGCCGCGCTAAAACTTTCGGAATTAAGACACTTTATTTTGTCCGCGCTCTTTTCGCACTTCTCGTTTTGCGCCGCGTGTTCGGCGTTGCTTGCGGCAATTGCCCGCGCCAACTCGCTTTCGGCGCGTAAAAACATCGCTGCCGCCAACCATACAAACAGAAATCTCACTTTCGTTCCTTGTAGATCGCCTGGAGATGCGACATCTTCGATCCCAAGTTGCAGAGCGCGAGATCGGCAAGCGCGATCGCCGTCATCGCCTCGCAGACGATACTGCCGCGAATGCCCACGCACGGATCGTGGCGGCCTTTAATGGCGATCTCTTGCTCTTCGCCGCGCGAATTGATCGTCTTTTGCGGCGTGAAAATTGAGGGCGTTGGCTTAAACATAGCCTCCGCCGTGATCGCCGCGCCGCTGCTCACGCCGCCCAAAACGCCGCCCGCGTTATTCGTGGCAAAACCCGATCGCGTAATCGCGTCATTATTTTTGCTCCCGCGAGTTTTGGTCTCGCCGATCTTGACCTCTTTTACCGCGTTAATTCCCATTAAAGCCGCCGCCAAACGCGAATCAAGCCTGTCGTAAAGCGGTTCGCCTAGCCCCGCGGGAACGCCGCTCGCCTTAATTTTCACGATCGCCGAAACCGAATCGCCCGCCGTTTTCGCCGCCTCAACTTCGGCGATCAAAGCCGCCTCGCATTCGCGATCCAAAGCGAAAATTTCGCTGTTTTTCGCAAATTCGTAATCGGTTTTTTCGCACTTCGCGCCGCCGATCGCCCACACGCCGCTCTCTACCGTTACGCCGATCTCGCGCAAAATGAGTTTCGCGATCGCCCCCGCCGCGACCCGCGCCGCAGTTTCGCGCGCGCTAGATCGCCCGCCGCCTCTGTGATCGCGGACGCCGTATTTCGCGAACCACGAAAAGTCCGCGTGCGCGGGACGGAAAACATCGCGCAAATTGTCGTAATCGCCGGTTTTTTGGTTTGTGTTGGCGATCCAGATCGCAATCGGCGCGCCCGTTGATAAACCCTCGAAAACGCCGCTTAAAATTTCAGCCGCGTCTGGTTCGGCGCGTTTGGTCGCGTATTTGCCGCCGGGTTTTCTGCGATCAAGCTCCGCTCGCAAAAAAGCTTCGTCTATCAAAAGTCCGGCGGGAACGCCGTCTATCACGCAACCGATCCCGCGCCCGTGCGATTCGCCGAATGTCGTGAATCTGAATTTACTTCCGAAAGTATTCATTGCGGGATTGTAACAAATCGCGATTTTGCTACAATGTCCAAAATCGCTACAAAGCTAAACGTTCCTTGCGCGGCGGACTTAATTTTGCCCAGCCTTTTCTGAGTTAAGAAGTTCGCTGGTAAAATGCGATTTACATTTTTTTAAGGAGTTCCTTATGGCGTTACTTGACGAGATCAAAGCGGTTGTAGTTGAGCAGTTGAATGTTGATGAGGGCGAGGTCGTCGAGTCGGCGAAGTTCGTCGAGGATTTGGGCGCGGACAGCCTTGATGTGGTTGAGTTGGTGATGGCTCTTGAAGAGAAGTTTGATGTGGAGATTCCCGACGAAGACGCGGAGAAGATCAAGACCGTCGGGGACGCGATCAAATACGTCGAAAACCTTAAAAAATAGCGCGGCGCGATGAGACGAGTTGTCGTTACCGGTATGGGAATGATCTCCGCGCTTGGCAAAAGCGTTGCCGAATCGTTTGACGCGATTTCGGCGGGCAAGTGCGGGATAGACGTGATCACGCTCTGCGACATTTCACGCCTCTCGGTTACGATTGCGGCGGAGGTCAAGGGCTTTGATCCGACTGCCGTAATGGACGCGAAAGAGGTCAAAAAAGCCGATCGCTTCATTCATTTAGGCTTGTGGTGCGCGCGCGAGGCGATGAAAGATTGCGGCATTGAGAAGCCGGAGGGGGAGATCGCGGAGCGGTTTGGCATAATCGCCGCTTCGGGGATCGGCGGTCTGCCGCGCATTGAGGAGCAATCCGTTATTTGCGGCAGCGAGAAGGGTCCTAAGCGGATTTCGCCGTTTTTTATCCCCAGCGCGCTTGCGAATATGCTGGGCGGTTTCGTGGGGATTGAATACGGCTTAAAGGGTCCGAATCTCGCCTGCGTAACGGCTTGCGCGGCGGGAACGCATTCTATCAGCGAGGCTTACAAGACGATCGTTACGGGCGGCGCGGATATGACGCTCTCAATCGCGTCGGAAGCCGCGATCTGCGAGGTTGGCGTAGGCGGTTTCGCCGCAATGCGCGCCTTATCCACGCGCAATGACGATCCTAAACACGCCTCGCGCCCGTTTGATCGCGATCGCGACGGTTTCGTAATGGGCGAGGGCGGCGGCGCGTTGGTTCTCGAAGAATACGAGATCGCCAAAAAGCGCGGCGCGAAAATTTACGCCGAAGTCATCGGTATCGGCGAGAGCGGCGACGCCTACCATATCACGACCCCCGCCGAAGAGGGCGAGGGCGCTTTTCGCGCGATGCGAGCCGCGCTCAAAATGGCGGAATCGAACGCGCCTGGCGTTAAGATCGGCTATGTTAACGCGCACGGCACAAGCACCGTTTATAACGATTGGTATGAGACGATGGCGCTTAAAAAGGTCTTTAACGGCGCGGTACCGCCCGTGAGTAGCACCAAAGGCGCGGTCGGGCATTGCCTAGGCGGCGCGGGCGCGATCGAGGCTGTGATCGCGATCAGCGCGTTAAACAAAGGCGTTTTGCCGCCCACAATCAACTTTGAAAACCGCGACGTAGAGCGCAATTTGGATTTGGATTACATTCCAAATACCGCCCGCGAGGCTAAGTTAGACGCCGTAATGAGCAATAGCTTCGGCTTCGGCGGTACAAACGGCGTTGTCGTATTTAAGAGGGTTTAATGGCGTTTTATCTGGATTTTGAGCAACCTCTTAAAGGCATTGAAGAAGAGCTAGAGCTCGCCAAAATCCGCAAGGACGAGAAAGCTTTGGAAGCGCGTTCCGCCGAAATGGAGCGCGCGATCAACAAAGTCTATGGCAACCTCAGCGACTATCAACGTCTCCAACTCGCCCGCCACCAAGATCGCCCATACTCGCTAGATTACATCAAACTCATTATGCAAAACGCCTACGAATTGCACGGTGATCGCCATTACAAAGACGATTCGGCGATCGTCTGTTTCGTGGGCGAAATTGACGGCGTGGCGTGCGTGGTAATCGGCGAGGAGAAGGGCAGGGGTACAAAGACCAAAATCGCGCGCAACTTTGGTATGCCGCACCCCGAAGGCTACCGCAAAGCGCTCCGCGCGGCGCGTTTCGCCGAAAAGTTCAACTTGCCCGTTTTGATGCTCGTCGATACCCCTGGGGCATATCCGGGCGTGGGAGCTGAAGAGCGCGGGCAGAGCGAGGCGATCGCGAAAAACCTCTACGAATTTAGCGGCATTGAGGCGATTACGATCAGCGTCGTGATAGGCGAAGGCGGTAGCGGCGGCGCGCTCGCGATCGCGGTTGCGGATAGGCTCGCGATGCTCAGCAACTCGGTTTTCAGCGTGATTTCACCGGAGGGTTGCGCCGCGATCTTGTGGAATGATCCGAGCAAAGTAGAAACCGCCACGAAAGCCCTAAAAATCACCCCTGAAATTCTGAAAAGTTACGGCTTGATAGACGACATTATCGCCGAACCCGTTATGGGCGCGCACCGCGACAAAAAAGGCGCGGCGGAGGCGATCAAAGAGTACTTTTTGCAAGCCGTCAGCGATCTTTCAGCGCAATCCAATGCCGAACGCCTCGCGAATCGCTACGCGAAGTTGATGAAACTAGGCAAGTTTAGCAGTTGATTTGATTTTACAGACTGCCAGCCGATCTCTGCGACAAGGGACTTTAGCTCCCTTGTCTTTTTTTCAGCCCAATCCAACGCCGAACGCCTCGCGAATCGCTACGCGAAGTTGATGAAACTAGGCAAGTTTAGCAGTTGATTTCGCGGAACAAACTTTAGCCGATCTTTGCAACCAAAGCCGTCGTCTTTGGGAAGCCGCGAAATTTGCCTCTACGCTCCAGCGGCGAAGTCCGCCAGTAGAGCGGCTACTCCGCCGCGAGTTCGCTCGCTTTCAGTTTTTGTCGCTTGTGTATTCGCGTAGAGCTTGCGCGATTATTATTGATTTTCATCTATAACATCTTTTATATTTTTCTCTCGCTTAAATGTTTGCCCCGCCGGCGGCGTAAATTTTATTTCGTTTATTGGTACTGGGGAAACATATTCTTTAATACCGCCTACGGAATATGGGTTCTTATTAAAGAAAACTTCATACGATTTGCCCATCTCTATATTATAAATAAAATCTATTTCAACGACCCCGTCAGCGACGCTACTATTGTTGTCGGAATAAATATTTATCGTATAACGATCCGGATTGTCAAAAACTTCTTTTTTTAGAGAAAGAAAAAACACCTCGTTTCCATCAAAAACGCAACGTAAAAGAGTGGAATTACGCCTATTGCTAACGTTTGTTTCGCTAATGTGTTCTTTTGGTTCTACCCTTATTCTTGTAATCCGAGAAACGTTTTTCGCGGGGGGGTTTTGCCGCGCGTTAAGTTTTGGAATATCAAAAGTATAAGTAGGGATATTTTCGGTTTTACGCGGCGGAGACAACGATTCTTCTTGAATGTTTTTCTTGGGCGATTGATCGCCAGAAAAGACGTATGCCATAAAAAACATAACGCATACGATCGCGACTATAACAATACCGCTCTTTATATTCATACTTTCACAGAGAGAATTTGACCTTTTAGAAATTCAGTGTTAAAAGACTCAAGATGAATTTCCGCTGACGACAATCCGTGTCTACGACTAAAGCGCAATAGCATTTTTTGAAGATTTGACATCCTTCTTACGACCGATTCAAAAGCGTCTTTGTCTCCAACCCTGCGCTTAGTGTATGCAAACGCATCGTCCAAGCTTTGGATTTTGGGCATTAAAGCCGTTATTTCCTCGTCGGTGAAATGTTTAGTAATTGTGCCGTCAGGATTTTTTGTCGCGAATAAAATTCTCTCCGGCGACTCCGTCGCATTCTTCGCGCTTGCCGCGCCAGAGGAAGCGCGCGTTTGCGGCGCGCCAGAATATCCGATGGGGAGCGCAAGCGCAAATGAACAATATCCTGTAGTGGAAAGCGCTAACATCATATACCCCTTATGTTAAGTATTAAAGACTTGCAACAATGGTATGTCAAGTATTTAAAATGCTTCACCTAAACTCCTTTGCTTTCCTAATATCGTCAATTAGAAAAATTTCTTTAATTTGCGGGGCAATATACGCAAATAAATTCGTTATTGCGGGCGCGAGGGTTTTTAATGTAAACGCTTTACGTTTCGTATGCTAGCCCTTAACTTGCGATCTATCTATAAAATCAACGCGTTTTACTTCTTCATTCCAATCGCGTTTTGGATCAACTGATCGTTTGTGGTGATCGCCTTTGCCGAGCTCTCGAAAGATCGCTGGAAAATTATCAGATCGGTCAAAGTCTCGCTTGACTGCGCGTTGCTGCCCTCTAGCATATACGCCGAGACCTCCGAGATCAGTTCGCCATTTTCGCCAAGATAGAAAAACGGCGCGCCGCTGTTGGGACTCTGCGTAAACATCGTGCCGTCAATGCGCATCAAACCCTGATCGTTGATGAAGTTATAGATCGCGATCTGCCCTATGTCGCGCTGCTCGCCGTTTGTGAAAAACGCGCTAATCCGCCCGTTTTTGTCAATCCCGTATTGCTTCAAATGCCCTTCAACGACGCCGTCCGCCGAGACGCGCGCGCTCTCGGGCAAAGCATTGTCGTTCTTGATGTTGAATGTGAAAGCGAGCGCCTCGCCGCCGTTGTTTAATGTAACGCTCCCGCCTGAGGCGACATTCCCGCTCGTATCCATTCTGATAGTCGTATCCGCGGCGGAGAGCGTTCGCCTGGTCGTAATCGCGTTTGTCTCCGCGCTAGCGCCCGCTAAAAGCGTCTGATTTAGCGATGAAAAAACCGAATAGAGGTTTTCGGGCGTGTTAAACGCCCTGTGAATTGAGGTCTCAATTTGCGAAGCGCCGGTATTTTTATAGACGATCTTCCCGCCCTCAATCGCCGCGCTCGCGCCCACAAGTTGCGCGGCGGCGTTAATTCGGCTCAGAAAATCCGCCGCGTTTTCTCCCGCTTGATAAACCGCGCGAACCATACTCATCGGTTGCAGCACGACTTCGGGTAAATTGCTCGCGCCGCTTGCGAAATGCAACGAATCTCCTTTGGGTTTAATGATGAGGTGCGCGCCGCTCTCCTCGCTCTCGTAACCCGCAGCGCGTAAAATCTGCTGAATTCCCGCGATCGTAACGCGCACATTGTCGCCGTCCGCGCCCGCGTATGCGTAAGCAACGCCGTCTAATGTAAAGCTCACGCGCGGCGGAATACCGTCCGCTTGATCGCTGGCGAGTCCCATTGAGTAGCCTAAGAACGCTTCTGTGGACGCGGGTTGTTTGCCGAATGCCGCCCAAAAATCTTCGCCGCCCTTTAAGCCAAGTTCCGTTTGCCCCGAAACGATTGAGGTGAAAGCGCTCGCGCCATTTAAGGTTTCTTCTTTTTTCAGCGCGGCGGAGGCGGCAAAGATCGCGCCTTCGGCAGCGGTCGCGGGAGTTATGAGGCGCGTTTGGCTCTCTACGATCAACATATCGCCGTTTGGCGCGATCGCGCGTTCGGAGGCGGTTTTGGCGGCTTCTTTTAGCGCGGCGCTCTGCGCTTTGCGGGTATCAAGCCCGTTAAACGCCGCGAAATTTGAGAGCACATTCGCCGTCGCGCCGCCGCCGTTTGTTACCAAAAGCGAAAATGAGTCGTTGTTATTATCAATCGCGATCGAGCCGTCATAACGCAGGATCGCGCGCGCCTCCGTGTAAATTTTTTGCGCGATAGATTGCATTTTGTTTGCCAGATCGCCGATCGTACGCGCGGGATCAAGCGCGTAAATTTCGGCGTAGCAAGGCGCGATGCCGCCGCCCTTTAGTTCCAACGAGTTTTGCGAGAGGATCGTTACCTTGCCGCCGTTTGTAACGGATCGCGCCGCGCCGCTCGCGTTGATCGCCGCGCTTACGGCGAGGGCGATGTCCGCCGCGCCAGCGCCCGCCGCCCAATTCGCGGTAATTTGCGCGCCGTTTAGCTCAAATGTGATCGGCGAGGAGAAAGCGGCAGTTTCAATAATTTTCGCGATCTCGCCGCCGCTTGCCGTAATGTCGGCGTTGTCGCCCGCCGAAACGAGCAGGTTTTGCCCGCTTGCGATCGCCAAAGGCTGCCCAAATGAATCGTAAAGCGCGCCTAATTTGGCGTCCGCCGCCGCGCCTCGCGTTGAGGTCGCTAAGTTCGGCATATTCGCGTTTAGCGAGGCGACTTTCGTGGCGATCGGCGGGAAGTAAATATCGGGCGGGATCGCGATAGGACGTTGCGCCGCGACATCCGCGATGTTGCCTGCGGCGGCGGAGGGCAGAATCCGCCACGAGCCGTTTTCATTTATCAAATTGCCCCAGCTGCTACCCAAAACATAGTTGCCAGTCTGCGTTACTAAATAACCCGTGCTGTCGCGCCCGAATGTGCCCGCGCGGGTGTAGGCGATCTCGCGCGAGTCAAAGGGATTGCGCCCCACCACGCCGAACCAGCCGTCCCTAACGATCGCAAGGTCAAAGACATTATCGCTCTGCTGAAAGGCGCCAAGCCGCATATCGGTTGTGGTCGCGCTCGTGCGCACGCCGATTCCGTCGTCGCTGGACAAAGTCTCTGAATTTACGGCGAGGTAACGCGAAAATAACGTCGCGAATTCGTGCCGCGAGGCGCGGTAGCCGATCGTGTTAAAGTTGGCGATATTGTTCGCCGTTGTATCTATCGCGTCTTGGTGAGTTTTCGCGCCCGTCAAGGCGACATAAAATCCGCTATTCATTTATCGCTCCGATTTGCCGCGATCTTACGATCGCAAAGTGCGAAAAACAAGCAAAAAACGAGCCTTTTTTAATTTCGCAAAAAACCTTGTTCTTTCAACTTTTCGCCTATAAATTTCGCGCCCGCTTGGGTCAGGTGCGATCCGTCATACGAAATCAGTTTGCCTTCTGGCGTGAATACGGGGCAATCTGCCGAATTTTCTCCGCAGACGATCGCGTGAATATCGACAAAAATAAAATTTCCCGCCGCAATTTCTCGCGCGATTTTAGAGGATACAATGACATTTTGATCGACTTTATTACGCGCTTTTGTCCTCTCTTCCGTCGTCATATTGAGATAACTTTTAATGTTGATCTTGCCAAAACCTTTTGAGCCGAGCACAATAATTTTCGCGCTCTTTGGAATATCAAGATTCGCTAATGTCTCGCCAATGCGCTCAATAGACCACTTTTGCCACGCGATCGCGAAAACTACTATGTCGGCTTCTTGCGCGAGTTTGTTAATGCGCGATCGCGTCTCGCCGCTCAGCCATTTTTCTTTGCACTGGGCGCGATTTTTTTCTTCTATAAATTCGTAAATATCCTCATTTCCAAAGTAGAGTTGGCAAATGGCGGCGGTTCTCTCAAGGACAATTGCGGCGTTTGGCGCAACGCCTCCCTCGTAAATCATATTCACGAGATCGCCCGAAAAACTATCGCCGATAATTAGTATTTTTTGCGAACCCGCGGTGAGATTTTTGTGTTTAAGGATAAAGTTGTAGCGCATATCTACATACGCGCCACGTTTTGCCAGCGGGATAACGAGGTCTTGATTGACCGCTTCGGCGTTTTTGCCGAAGTTCGCGCCCCCCGCCAACGCCAACCCCCCCCACACCCCCCACGCCCCAGACGAACAAGGCCACAAACAAAAAAAACCACCAGCACACCAAGCAACAGGGGGACGACCTGCTGCGACACAACACACA
>JAITUT010000002.1 GCA_031286325.1 Helicobacteraceae bacterium | reverse complement strand
CTAAACAAGCTATGTCCTCCGGGAGCTGAACGATCGCTTGCCGCTCCTGAAGCCGCTCCCGCCGCTCCGCTAAATGCGTGTCCTACGCTAGAGAACATATTGGCAAACGCCATTTCACTCCCTTTCGCTAATCCAAACGCCAATACTGGTATTAACCAGCATAAGTATCCCAACATACTTAATCTTTTGCCTACCGTTTCGTCTATAGCGGATTTGTAGAGTATGCTGTAACCGCCGATATTGGGGTCGTATATAACATTTTTGATCGCTTTTCCTAGCTCAATGTCAAATATGAAGTTAAAGACAGAAGCTATAACGAGCCACAATACTAAGCTAAGGAGTAGCCAGAAGAACGTATTGTTTTTCCTTAGAATTATTGAACAAGCCTACGCAAAAAACGCTAAAATGTCTTTTTTAAGGAGGCAATTTTGAAAAATTTAGCAGGTTTAATCGTCCTTTTTGAGTCTTTTTTCACAGGCGCGATCGTCGCCGCCGACTATGCGCAGGCTGAACTACCGCTTAAAAAAGTAGTGTTATTCTCAAGCGGCGTGGCATATTACGAACGCGCCGCGGAAATTGACGGCAAAACGCGCGCGCTTTTGCACTTTGATCGCGCCCAAATGGACGACGCCTTAAAGTCTCTCGTCATCTACGATCCCGCGGGCAAATCGCCGTTTGCCTCATACGAAAACAGCTCTTCGGAGGGCAAAATAAACTTTCAGGGCGGACTGCTAAGCCTATTTGAAAAAATGCGCGGAGAAGAGGTGGAGATCAGCGGCAAAACAACTTTCAAGGGCAAAATTCTGGCAGTTGAGAGAAAAATCCTCGCCCTTTCGGACGGGACGCGCGAAGAGGCTGTAGTAACGCTTTTCGGCGCGGGCAAAGCCGCGCATTTTCCGCTCTCAGAGATTGAAGGCGCGAGATTTACAGACCCCAAAATAAACGCCGAAATCGAGAAATCTTTAGCGGCGCTTAAAAACGGCGGCGATCTCTCGCCGTCTACGATCGAGATTTTTTTAGACGGCGAAAAACGGCGCGCGGCGCGAGTTAGCTACGTCCTCGCGGCGCCTGTTTGGAAAGCGAATTACAGGCTTGATTTGGGCGGTAAAACACCGTTTTTGCAGTCGTGGGCGATCATAGACAACGCGGGCGACAGCGATTGGGTAAATGTGCAATTGACGCTCGCGATCGGGCGGATTACGAGTTTCACGCAACCATATTTCGCGCCGTTTTACACATCGCGCCCCGCCCTGCCGCTATCAATCGAGGGTTTCGCGTCGGCGCGGCAATTTGATAGCGGCTACGGCGGCTACTTAGATCGCGAAGTTCCTATGGCTATGGAGGAAGTTGCGGAAAGGAAAATGATGATGAAAGCGCCGACGCCGCGCCCCTCGTCCGACTTCGCCGAGAATGACGCTTATTATTACGAGAAGGAAAGCGCGGAAAGTTTGCAAGGCTACGCGAACGCCGAAAGTAAAAGAGTCGGCGAGCAATTTACTTACAAAATCGGCTCCGACGTTACGCTCCAGCGCAAAAAAAGCGCGATGGCGCCGCTCGCTTCAGGCGAGATCGCGGGGCGCAAAATTTCAATATTTTCCGCCGATCAGCGGTTAAATTCCGAAGAAAACCCCTCTCTCGGCGCGGAAATCACAAACACATTAAATTCGCCGCTTCCCGCAGGATCAATCGCGATCTTTGACGGCGGAAGTTACGCGGGAGACGCGCTTTTAAAGTTTTTCCCGCAAGGCGAAAAACGGCTGATTAGCTACGGCGACGATCTGCTCGTGCGCGGATTCAAAACATATAGCGCGCGGCGCGTAATCGACAGCGTCAAAATTAGCAAAGGCGTGATGAAAATCAGCCGCAAAATCACACACAAAAACGAATATCTTTTCAAAAACTCGGCGGATTATGAAAAAACGCTTATTTTAGAGCAAAATTACGCGCGAAATTCTAAATTAGCCGAGCCCGAAAATTACCTTGAAAAAACAGATCGCGCTTACCGCTTTGAGATCATATTGCCCGCGAAACAAGAAAAATCATTTGCGGTTGCGGAAGTTGATAGCAATATAGATCAACTCGTTTTGATCGGCGCGCCTTTTAACACGATCGCGATCTACGCCGGCGATCCCGATATGCCGCCCGAAGCGCGCAAAAAGTTAAAAGAAGCCGAAAATCTCGCGGCGAAAATTTGGAGCTTTGAAAACGCGGCGGCGAACGCGCAAAGGAAAATCAAAATG
This sequence comes from Helicobacteraceae bacterium, assembly GCA_031286325.1. Lineage (GTDB taxonomy): Bacteria > Campylobacterota > Campylobacteria > Campylobacterales > SZUA-545 > JAIRNH01. The sequence goes on along the minus strand of JAITUT010000002.1, from coordinate 5,859 downwards.
TTAGAAACCGACCAAACGCGCGTGCGCGAAAACTTAAAAGCCGTAGGCAGTACTACCGATTTCGGCTCGCGCTACGCTTCGGAGCTCCAAAGCCTCGACGCGCAAATTAAAGCCGCGCAACAAGAGCTAAATAGGGCGATGGATTCAAAAAACCAAGCGCAAAAAGATTATGACGATTTTGTCGCGAAAATAGAGATTTAAGGCGCGAAATGCGAAACAAAACGCTATATTTTGAGAGTCCAGAAGAACTTGAGAGGGTGGTTACCGCCGAATATTTTTATTTGGCGGAAAATTTGTTGGTGATAATTTTGTGCGCCAATCGCGAAAAGCTCTCCGAAATCGCGCAAGTTGCGGCAAATTTGTTGCCGAACGCCGCGATCATCGGGTTAGGCGGCGGCAAAACGGCTCTGCGCGGCGACAACCCAGACGAAAAAAATGTGATTTTGTTATGCGAATTTAAGCTATCTAATGTCGTCTCCGCCGCGATGGACGAACTGCTTTTAGAGGACGCGCCGAAACTCGCGGGCAAAATTAAAGCTAGCGGCGCGAAACACGCGCTAATTTTTTCGGCTCAAGGCGCGCACGATTCCGAGCCGTTTTTGCGAGAGTTAGGCGGCGTTTTGCAGAGCGCGATCTGCATATTTTCACCAGAAATTTCAATTTCGGCGGGAGGCGCGGCGCGCCAAAGCGGGCTTGTCGCGGCGTTATTCAACGGCAATTTTGAGTTTTTAACGAGGCGCGGCGAGGCGTTTATGCCCTTTGGCGAGGCGTTTTCCGTGAGCAAATTGTCGCAAGAGAGAATTTTGGAGTTAGACGGCAAGCCGATCACGGAACTTTTCGCAAGCGATCTGAACTCTAAATTTTTTATGATTTTAGACGCCGAAAGCTCCCAGCCGATCGCGGAAATCAACGGCAATTTGCTGACAGACGCGATCGAGACGGCGAATAGGCGCGTGCGTTGCGGCGTAAGTTTATTAGAGGTTGAGGTACGCGCCAGATCGTTTCTAAACTTTTTGGAGCCCGTTCAAGCGATTTTACGCTTTGGCGCGGGCGCGCAAGAAAAGCCGAAAGCAAGCGCGGCGTTTTTTGGCGCGGAGACATTGATCTTGCGGCACAATTTTATAGAGAGAGCGCGCGATTTGTGGCTCTCTTTCAGCGAGGATTTGACGACCGCTTTGATTACCGCCGGCGAAAATATCATCTCCGAGATCGCCGCGCGCGATCACGCCGTAATGCGCCTTTTGGCGGATACCGCCGCCGAGCTAGCTTGGTTCAAACGCTCCAAAACATCGTGCGAAATACCCGCCGGCGCGAGTGTTTCAAGTTACGACAGATTAACGCGCCTGCCTGGTCGCGCGGCGTTTATAGAGCACATCGCGAAAGCCGCCGAGCCCGCCGTGGCGCTCATTAACATCAACAGATTTCACGACATCAACAATCTCTACGGCTTCGCGGCGGGGGACGCATTACTCGCGGAACTCGCGCAGGTAATTTTGGCGCGCGTTGAAGCAGAGAGCGGGGCGGTAAGCGTGCGGCTATTTCGCACATCGGGCGACACATTTTCGCTTCTCGCCGACAAAATAGACAAGCAAGATTTCATTTCGAGGATCGAGCGCTTGCTCAAAGAGATCGCGCGCAAAATCTTTTTAGACTCCTACCAATCGGGGCTTTTATCCACGCAGATCACGGCGAGAGCGGGGCTGGCTTTCGGCGATCAGCAGACAATTTCTAGGGCGGAGATCGCGCTTGGCGCGGCGAAAGCCAGATACATTTCGCTCGCGATCGCGAGCGAAGACGAGGGCGAAAAGAGCCGCAAAAATATGCGGATGCTGGAAATGATCCGCCAAGCGACAATCCAGCCGTGGTGGGTTATGGCGTATTTTCAGCCGATTGCGAGCGCGGCTACGGGCGAGATCGTGAAATACGAAGGGCTAATCAGAATACGCGACTCCGAAGGCAAAATTCACCCGCCGATGGACTTTTTGGAGCTCGCGAAAAGGTCGCGATTTTACGCGAATTTGACGCGCGCGATGTTTAAAAATTCGCTGGAAATTTTCGCTGGCCGCGCCGAGTCTGTTTCGCTGAATTTATCGCCCGAAGATTTGCAAAACGCCGAAACTATGACGTTTTTGTCGCGCCTCGTCGCCGAATACGCCGATCCCAAACAAATCACGATCGAAATCACGGAGTCCGAAGCGATTGAGGATTACGATGTGGTTTTGGCGGCGATCTGCGAGATCAAAAGTTGGGGCGCGAAGATCGCGATAGACGACTTCGGCAGCGGCTACAGCAACTTTTCGTATATCATCAAATTGCGGGCGGATTACCTCAAAATTGACGGCTCGATCGTGCGCGAAATTGACGCGGACGAGAAAGCTTACACGACTTTGACGGCGATCGTGGATTTCGCGAAACGGCTGAATTTGGAGACGATCGCGGAGTTTATCTCTACTGAGACGATCGCCAAAAAAGCTCGCGAGGCGGGCGTCGATTACCTGCAAGGCTACTATATCGGCAAGCCCGCGCCGTTTTAATGACTTTGCGGACAGGCAAAAACTGGTTTTGCTTGTCTGCGGAATAAAAGAGCGGGCTTCGATCGCGAAACTATTTACAACACATCAACTTCCCAAAAAAAGTCGATCCACAATTCAGTCTCGCGCGCGAAAAAGTCGGCGCGGATTTTGGCGGTGGTTTTCTGAAAGATCGCAAGAGTTCGCGCGTTAATATGCGGATAATCGCGGCTAAAAAGCTTTGAAAGCTCGCTCAAAGTTTCGCCGCTATCTACGATGTCGTCTACGATCAGAATGTTTCGCTTGCGAGTTAAATCTGGCAATTCGCTAAAGCGCACCGCGCTGGTCTTGTCACGGTTTTCATAACTCGCCGCGCGGATAAAAAATAACTCCTTCGTATCCAGCGCGATCCCCAAGAAATGCGCGATCGTGAGACCTCCCCTGCTGATCGCTAAGATCGCGTCAAAGTTTTTATCGCGAATTTGCTCCGCCAAAACCTTAATGTCCGCTAAAAACTGCTCGTATGGATAGTAAATTTTCATCTGAAACTCCGATAAAATTCTGCTATATTTACACAAATTACCTTGCGCTTTCAAGGAGTTTTAATGCGCCTTTTCTTTTTGGCGATCTTCGTTGCCGTTTTCAGCGCGGGTTGCGCCCAACTTTTGCTTGAAGAAGATTGGGAAAAAGCGGGCTACACATCAGATGAATACGCCCTCATTGAGGCTTGGAAGGCGCTCGAAATCTCACCCAAACGCGCGAAAGTCTGGGAAAAGGCGGGCTTTTACCCGACCTACAAAGAGAGCGGCAAAACGTATGCGCCAAAGAAAATGACAAGCGCGGGCAAGGTTTTTGGCTTTGCTTTGGCGGATTGGGACAATAGCGAAATCACGCCAAAAGAGCTAGCGATCGCGATAGAAAGCGCGCCGCCGCAAAACCGCCGCCACTCCGTAACGCCGTCAAAGCTTGCCGCGTTAAAAACGCTCAAAATCGCGCCCGCTGAATGGAAATACCTGCTTGATTCGCGCGCGATCTACGAACAAAACTACGATCTGAGCGAAATTTACGAGCTCCTTAAAGCTGGAATCAAGCCGCAGGAAATAGACAAATTCCGCACCGCGCGGCGCGAGGAAAAACGGCACGGATTCACCGCGAAAGAGGCGCTAAGTTTCGTCCAAAGCGGCGTGAAAACCGCGGAGGGCGCGATCGAAGCCGAGAACGGAGGGCGCGCGTTAAACGACCGCTTCGCCGACAAAACCGAGAAAGCGCGCGCTGAGGAGGATTGGACATATTGCGCAAAGCGCGGCTTGTCGCAAAAAGAGATTGAAGCGTGGGCGGCTGCGGGCGCAAAGTGCAACAGAAGTTCGCCGTGGGAGTTCATATTCGCCAAAATGCGGCCGAATCAAGCGGAGGAATGGACTAAATTCCGCTTTGACGGCAAAGCCGCGAACGCGTTTTCGCGCAACGGTTTCTCGCCTAGCGAGGCGGCGACGTGGCGCGATAAGTTCGGCGGTGAAATTACGGAGATCGCCACGTGGCGCAGAAACGGCTTTGACCCCGCGAGCGCTAGGGAATGGCGGCAAATGACAAGCGATCCCGCGTTCGCTAAAGGCTATCAGGCGCAGGGCTTGCCGCGCGATTTTGTAACGCGCCTTTTAATGGATAACCGCGTTACGCCTGTAGCGGCGGCTGAGGCTAGGCGCAAAATCACGACGCAATGCGGCGCTTTGAACTCCGATCGCGCATTTTACACGCGCGAAAAGTCCGCCGCCGCCGTCCCAGATCCGCAAGAGGCGATTGGCAAATGCTACATTTTGGACGCGTTTTCACGCCAGCGCGGGATCGGAGGCGGGCTTTCGCTTTACAGGATTGCCGATTCAAGACGTTCGGCGGACGTGGACGGATATGTGGCGATCAAAGGTTTTGAGAGCGATCCGCCGATCATATTCAACCGCAATGTGGTCGTGAAAGCTTACGACACGATTTTCGTCAATCCAATCGGTATGGTCGCCACGACTAATATCGTATGGGCAAAATAATCGGACTGTTTTAGATGTTCAAAAGGATTTTTGCCTTCAAGGATCGCTTCGCAAAAAGCTTAAATTGGTCTGCGTCAAAAGCCGTAGCTAAAAACGAAACCAATCTCGCCCAAATTGGGTATGACGCAGAAAGCGTTCAACGAACGCAAGCGCAGAAATAATATTCCTTGTCAAGAAGCAGTGGAGTTTGCAAGTAAAATGGACATTGACTTAAACAAACTTTTTAGGGAGTGCGGCGGAACGGGAGTTGCCATAAGCGGCGATAATAATGTAAGCGGAAACCAGACAATCGCAGTAGGCGCGGACAGCCTATCTATTGATCCAGAGATCAAGCGTGTTTTGCTTGCTTCTATCTCGCTCGGTTCTACTGCGGAGATCAAAAAGATATTGCAAGACTTCATTACGCAAAAAATAGGAGAGAACAAATGACAACCCAAAACGAGAATACCACCCCGACGCACACAAGCGGAGCGGAAAACGAGAAGCGCAATATCCAAGCAATAAAGAGATATTGGGGAAAAGAATATGAAAAATACATTTATTGGCTGTATACAAAGGATGGCTATACCGTAGATCATCGCGGCGGCTTCAAAGACGAAGGAATTGATCTGATCGCAACAAAACACGGAACGGGTGAGACTGTATTGATTCAATGCAAATACTGGAAAGACAAAAAAAGCATAAGAAAAATCGTGATAGTATCTTTCTTTGGCGCGGTTTCTTACATAATGGCGGAACGCAAATATGATCCCGAAAAAACGCGCGGAGTCCTGATAGTTCCCGCCAGAAGTAGAATGACCGAATATGCAATAAGTTTTTTTGCTAAAGTAAACGCCAAAAATAAGGATATAAAACCCAATGTTCGATACCTTGAAATTCCTATGCGCAGGGATTTTTCCGAACGCAAACTTGCTAAATTGTCCGATTTCATAAAAAATAATTAAGACTTTAGCAAAATCGCCCATTTTTTGAAATTGGACGACTGCGTTTTACGCTTAACAAGGTTTGTTCTGCTTTCGTATTCGCATGCTCACGATCACTTGTTTTAGGTCTATTTACGGCTATTTGTGGGCTTAAATTCTCGTAATATCAAGAAAACTCGCAAACAACCATTCTTTTTAGCTGGCATATATTTTTAGCGGAAGTAAGGGGGCGAGGCGTAAATATTCATTAAATATAGCGTTAATCCGTATTAACAGGCTGCGATTTGTACACCTCTACCCCCCCCGAACTACCCTCCCCCGCCAGCCAACCCAGCGCCAAAAAAAAAAAAAAAAAACAAAAAAAACAAACGAACAAAAGAAAAACAA
>JAITUT010000042.1 GCA_031286325.1 Helicobacteraceae bacterium | reverse complement strand
TAGGCTAGAGTATTGCTCGTCGGTTAAGAGGCTGGGTTTATGGCTAATAATAGAGGCTGTATTATTGTCGTCCATTATTTTAGACGCCTTAAACGCGCTGTTTGTCTTTTGGTATTTCTCTTTTGCCTCTCTTTGGGATTTGAGCAGTTGGTTTACAAAGGCGGTGTTTTTCGCGTTTAAGGCTTTTACTCTTGTTTCATAATGGTTTTTTAGGCAATCCTCGTTATTGCAGGTATTTCTCCGCTTGATCCACTCTTTTTGAGCTTGCGTCTCTGATTCGTTGATAGAGTCGGGCAACTTATAGCTTTGATTGCAGTCGTTAAACAGACACTCGTATAACGAGCGCCTTATGTCTAAAACGTCGTATATATCTTCTATTTGCAACTGTTCCTCGCGTATATTTAGCGCGTCTCTATACGTCTTTGCCAACTCCATATCAAGCCTTGAGAGCTCTTCGTTGGCGCATATAAGTTTCTCTACTTTTATCTTGGATTTAGAGCAATCAAAACTAGGCGAGAAGGCTTGGGTGTTTACGGCGTCGGGAGCTTTGGCAAGAGATATCTGCGGTATAAATGACAATGCGATCAATGAAAGCGTCAATATGGTAAGTAGTCTAGCTGTTATAGCGTATAACGGCGACGACGCTGAATAAGACGTTAATAGGGTATGGAGTAATCTAACCGTTATTGCGTTCACTAGAGGTCTATTCCGACGGCGGGTCAATAGGGTATGGAGTAATCTAACCGTTATCGCGTTCACTAGAGGTCTATTCCGACGGCGGGTCAATAGGGTATGGAGTAGTCTAACCGTTATCGCGCTTGTGTTTTGATTTAGCGGTTTTGTCATTTTGGTCTCCGTTAAGGTCTCGCTTTATACAAGGCGGGGAGTGTAGCATATTCTCGCAAGCTTTTCTCGCGCTCGCGAAATTTTTAGGATTATAGCTAATAGAAATGTTAAGTAATTTAATAGAGATACTTGACATTTAAGATTTCTTAATGTATAGTTACGCTAAAAAAGGCGGCAAATGGACAAGCTAGACAAATTAGAGGCTCAAAGCGTCTTTATTATCAGAGAGGCTTACAGGTCTTTCAAAAATATCGGAATGTTGTGGTCAATCGGCAAAGACAGCACGGTTTTGCTGTGGCTGGCGAAAAAAGCGTTTTTTGGGCACATTCCCTTTGAACTTATCCATATTGACACGGCGTTCAAAATCCCTGAAATGATCGCCTATCGCGATCGCGTTGCGCGCGAACTCAAACTCCGCCTCGTTGTCGGGCAAAATAAAGAGGCGTTGAAAGCGGGGCGTACTTTCGTAAATGGACTAGATCGCGTGAGCTGCTGCAAAGAGTTGAAAAGCAGCGCGTTAAAGCAGACTTTGGACGGCGCTTTGGAGCGGCGGATTTACGATCCCGAAACAGACGCTTGGAGCGAAGCGGCTTCGACTGAACCTTACAACGCCGTGATCGTAGGCGTGCGTAGCGACGAGGAGGGCAGCCGATCCAAAGAGCGCGTATTTTCGGCGCGCGATCAAAAGAGCGAGTGGGACGCGAGTTTGCAGCCGCCCGAGCTTTGGAATCTCTATAAGACTGAATTCGCGCCCGGAACACACGTGCGCGTGCATCCGTTGCTTGATTGGACGGAGCTCAACATTTGGGAATACGTTGAGCGCGAAAATATCCCCGTGATTCCGATTTATTTTGATCAAGGAGAGGGCAAACGTTATCGTTCGCTTGGCTGTTACCCTTGCACTTCGCCAGTCGAATCCGCCGCCAAAAACCCCGCCGAAATCATCGCGGAGCTAACAAGCGGCAAATTCAAAGATATTGCGGAGCGTAGCGGCAGGGCGCAAGATAAAGACGGCGGCGGGACGCTGGAAGCGTTACGGAAAGACGGGTATATGTAATTTTACAAGGAGCGAAAACGTCTATTATCAAGCGCGGCGCGGGTTTGCGCAATAAATACGAGAGGTTTCGGCGATCTGCTTTAAGTTGGTTTAACATTACATAACATATAGCGCGGTTATTATACGCGCCCGTATGATTTTGGATTGATTTTGGATCGTCTTTTGATAATTTAATCTTGAGTAAATAGATAAACTTACTTGACTTTTAAGAAAAATCCGCCTATAATCTCGTGAAAATCGGCGCGAAAAATAAAGGGTTTTAATGCAAGAAAGAATGAACATAGTCATAACAGGTCACGTTGATCACGGCAAAAGCACGCTTGTCGGGCGTTTGTTGGCGGATACAAACTCATTGCCGCAGGGCAAACTTGACGGCGTGAAAGCCTCGTGCGAAAAAAACGGGCGCGTCTTTGAATACTCAATGCTCCTTGACGCCCTCGAAGACGAGCAAAAGCAGGGTATCACGATCGACAGCGCGCGAATTTTCTTCAAAAGCGCGGCGCGCGAATATGTCATCATAGACGCGCCGGGACACATAGAATTTCTGCGAAATATGCTCAGCGGCGCGTCGAGGGCGGTCGCGGCGATCTTAGTGATAGACGCGATCGAGGGCGTGGCGGAAAACTCCAAGCGGCACGGGCTTTTGCTCTCGCTCCTTGGCGTCTCGCAAGTCGTGGTTGCGATCAACAAACTTGACGCGCTGGGTTACTCGGAGTCTATCTTCCGCGACGTCAGATCGCGCTACGAAAAATATCTTGCCGAGCTCAATGTAAAACCGCTGGCGTTTGTGCCGATAAGCGCGCGCGAGGGCGACAATATCGTAACGCTCTCCGCCCAAACGCCATGGTATCGCGGACAGAGCGTCTTAGAAGCGCTTGATAGTTTTCAGAATTTGCCGAGCAACGAGGATTCGTTTTTCGCGATGCCCTTGCAGGATATTTACAGGTTTAGCAAAGGCGGGGATAATCGCAGGATTTACGCTGGCACGATCGCTAGCGGGCGCGTGAAAACGGGCGATCTCGTACGCTTTTTACCGAGCGAAAAAGAGGCGCGTATCGCGAGCGTGGAGGCTTGGAACGCGCCGCCTCGCGAAGCGGCGATCGCGGGTCAAGCCGCAGGTTTCACGCTAAAAGAAGACATTTATGTTCGCGGCGGCGAGGTAATGACGCGATCTGACGAAGCCGCCCGCGTGTCGATCGCGCGAAAAATCCGCGCGAATGTGATTTGGCTTGGGCAAAATCCGCTGGAATTTAACAAAAGTTACCTACTTAAGATCGCGAGCGCGAAAGTTTCGGCGCGGCTTGAAAAAATTGAGCGGACGCTGGACGAGAGCGTATCGGGCGGCGCGGCAGGCGCGGAAAACTCCGAAATTTCAGGCAAAAGCCGCCTCAAACGACACGAGTGCGGCTCGGTGGTCTTGTCGCTTTTGGAACCTGTAGCTTTGAGCGCGTTTTACGAAAACGCCGATCTGGGCAGATTTGTCCTCGTTGACGGCTATGACGCGGCGGGCGGCGGGATCGTGCTGGAAGTCTTAAAAGAGAGCGAAGCCGAAAAATCGCGGGCAAATTTTGAGGACGAACTTTTCGCGCTCCTGCGTCGCCACTTCCCGCACAGATTCAAAGATGACGGATTTACGTATCAGATTTGAGTCGCAAAATTCGGCGCGGCGGTAAAGATCGCGCCCGCAAGGGATTAAATGTCAAGTAATTAAATCAACATACTTTACTTTTAAGGTTTTTTTCTGTATAGTTTCGGAAATTTTCACAAAGGATCGCGAAGTGAGGCTGATAATAAACGGCGAAGAGAAGAGATACGATCAGGAGAGCCTGAGCGCGGCGGAGTTGCTCAAATTAGAGAATGTGGAGTTGCCCGATATGGTTTCTATGCAGGTCAATGACGACTTTTTGAAGCGGGAGGAATACGATCGCGCCGCGCTAAAAGAAGGCGATTTAGTGAATTTCCTCTACTTTATGGGCGGCGGGCAAAGCGCGCGATCCAAAACCAAAGGCGGGCAATGAGAGAATGGACGGACGCGGAGTTAGAGCGTTACTCGCGCCACATAATTTTAGAAGATGTCGGCATTGAGGGACAGGAAAAAATCCTAAACGCCAAAGTCCTCGTAATCGGCGCGGGCGGGCTCGGATCGCCGATCGCGTTGTATCTCGCGGCGGCGGGGGTGGGCGAAATTGGGATCGCGGACGGCGATCTGGTGGATTTGAGCAACTTGCAACGTCAAATTATCCACGCGACGCCCGACGTCGGCGCGCCGAAAGTAGAATCCGCTAAAGCTAAAATGCTCGCGATAAACCCCGCGATCAAAGTTAATGTTTATCAAGAGTTTTTGAGCGCGGAAAACATTTTGCGGATCGTGAAACCTTATGATTTCGTGATTGACGGCACGGATAATTTCGCGGCGAAATTCCTGATAAACGACGCCTGCGTTTTGGCGAAAAAGCCGTATTCGCACGGCGGGATTTTGCGTTTCGCGGGACAAACGATGACGATCAAACCCCGCGAAAGCGCGTGTTACGCCTGCGCCTTTAACGCGCCGCCGCCCGCTGGAGCTGTACCTACTTGTTCTAGCGCGGGAATTTTGGGCGCGGTCGCGGGAATGTTGGGCGCGATCCAAGCCGCCGAAACGTTGAAATTTATCACGGGCGCGGGCGAGCTGCTGACAAATTCGCTTTTATCGTTTGACGCGAAAACTATGAACTTTCGCAAGATCAAACTCGCGAAAAATCCGCATTGCAGAGTTTGCGGCGGATCGGGCGTTACGAGTTTAACCGATTACGAACAACAAATTTGCGAGGTGAAAAAGTGATCAAAATCCCGCGCGAAATAATTGACGCGATCGTAGCCCACGCGCAAAAAGATTCGCCGATTGAGGCGTGCGGCTACCTCGCGGGGGAAATTAGCGGCGCGGCGGCGGAAATTCGCGAGGTCAAAAAAATCTACCAAATGAGCAACGCCGACAAGAGCGAAGAGCACTTCGCCTTTGACCCGCAGGAGCAATTTAACGCTTTCAAAGACGCGATCGCAAACAAAATGAAGCTTATCGCCTGCTACCACTCGCACCCAGCAACCCCCGCGCGCCCCAGCGAAGAGGATATTCGCCTCGCCTACGATCCGAACATCAGTTATGTGATCGTCTCGATCGCGGAGGGGAAGCCTGTAGTGAAATCATTTCGCATTAAAAACGGCGCGGCGGAAAATGAGGAGATCGTATGAGTTATCGTTTAACTAAGAGCGTGAGCGCGGATTTGGCGGCGTTTAAGGCGCGTTTCGCGGAGTTTCAAGGCGGCAAAATAGACGCCGACGCTTTCAAAACCTACCGCGTGCCCTTTGGAATTTACGAGCAGCGCGAGAAAAATACTTATATGGTGCGCGTGAAACTTTCGGGCGGCTCTATTGCGCCAAGCCAACTCGCCGCGCTTGCTACCATAGCCGATCGTTACGCGAACGCCGTTTTGCACGTTACTACGCGCGGCGGATTGCAGTTGCACTATGTAAAAATAGACGATTTGGCGGCGGTTTTAGACGCTTTGCATAAGGCGGGATTAACGGGCAGAGGCGGCGGCGGCAACACAGCGCGGAACATTACAGCCGATCCGCTCGCTGGTATCGCGGCGGACGAAGTTTTTGACGTCTCGCCCTACGCCGACGCTCTCACTGAAAAGATGTTCGATCAAAAAGACTCGTATAACCTGCCGCGCAAATTCAAAATAACTTTCAGCGGATCGGACGCGGATCGCGGATATGCGGCTCTGGCGGATGTTGGTTTTATAGCGGTTTTGCGCGGCGCGGATCGCGGCTTTAAGGTCTTTATCGGCGGGGGAATGGGGGCGAAAAGCGCAATTGGTCGGCTCTTCGCCGACTTTATCCCCGCGAACGAGGCGTTTCTTTACGCGCAGGCGATCAAAGAGGTCTTTAACGAGCGCGGAAACCGCCGAAATAAGCACAACGCGAGATTGAGATTTCTCGTAGAGGAGTTGGGTTTTGAGGAGTTCAAAACTCTTGCGATCGAGAAGATCGCGGAGGTTAGATCGCGCGGGGGGTGGGAAGTTGATGTTGATTTTTCCGCCAAATTACCCGCGATCGCCGATCGCGTCGGCAATTTGCCAAACGATTTGTGGTTTAGGCGATATGTGATCGCGGAGCGTCAAGCGGGTTGCTTTTGCGCCAAAGTCCCGTTATTTTTGGGCGATATTTCCGCAAAATCGGCGTTAAAACTCGCGGAACTCTTGATAAAAATCGCGGAGGATCGCGATGTCCTGCGCTTTGCCTGCGATCAGAATTTATATCTTCGCAGCTTAACAGCCGCCGAATTAAACGTGATCGCGGCTGCCGCGAAAGAGATTTCGCCGCTCGCGGAAAAGCCGGCGATCATCGGCGATAGCGTGGTTTGCGCGGGGGCGGCGACTTGTCAGCTGGGCATTACCGTCCCGCGCGGCGCGATCGCGGCGGTTGAGAAAGCGCTCGTCAAGGCGAATGTAGATTTGGACGCTTTGCAGGGCTTTAAGATCAGAATGTCGGGCTGCCCGAATAGTTGCGGCAGGCATTTGACCGCCGATCTGGGCTTTTTCGGCAAGGTCGCGCGTTTGGGCGGCGTAGCGTATCCCGCGTATAACATCGTAGCGGGGGCGCGAATTGGCGGCGAAAGCACGGCGTTCGCGCGAAAGATAGGCGAAATCGGCGCGTTTAGATTGCCCGAATTTTGCGCCGAGCTTTTGGGGTATTGGGTAGCGATCAAGGCGGATTTCGCGGAATTTGCGGATTGGATTGATAACGGCGGCGAGAAATTTATCGCCGATCTGGCGGTGAAATATGCGGAAATTCCCGCCTTTGAGGAGGACAAAAATCCTTACTACGACTTCGGCGCGAAAGAGGTTTTTTCAACCGCTAACCGCGGCGCGGGCGAGTGCAGCGCGGGAATGTACGACCTCATAGAGGCTGATAAAAAGGCGCTTTTGGCGGCTTTGAGCGGCGAGGATTACGCGCAAATCCGCTTGCTATCGGCGCGAATGCTCTTGGTCGCGCGCGGCGAAGAGGCGCGAGACGAAGCGGGCGTTTTGGTAGCGTTTAAGCGGGCGTTTATTGACGCGGGTTTGGTCGATCGCCGCTTTGAATCCTTGCTAAGCGGCGCGGCTGACGCGCGGGCAAAAGAGTTGGCGCGGGCGGTAATTGACCTCTACGGGTCTATGGATAATACTTTGCGGTTTAATGCGGCGCAAACCTTGTTTAACGCGACTAACAGGGTCGAGAAAACTGAGGAAATTAAGTTTAAAGATTACAGAGGCGTCGCCTGCCCGATGAATTTCGTGAAAACCAAAATGGATTTATCGCAAATGAAAAGCGGCGAAATTCTTGAAATTCTTTTAGATGACGGCGCGCCGATTGATAATGTTCCGAAATCCGTTAAAGCCGAAGGGCATACGATCGAGAAAACAGATCGCGAGGGCGACTTTTGGCGAGTAAGAATCCGCAAGAAATAAATCTTTGTCGCTACGTTTTACGATCGCGGCGATCAAACCTCGCGCCGATAAATTTACCCCCGACCTGTTTGTTATATTATGGTATAATGCGCGATGAACGCCTGTTCTTCTTCACCGTTGGTGAAAAATCAGTATTAGAAGTATATGAATGAAAGCGAACTCCTATTTAACATATATAAGCCTTTTTAGTGGTGCCGGCGTAGGGTGCCACGGTTTCAAGTTGGAAAATTTTGAATGTGTTGCGACGAACGAACTTGTTGCTCGCCGCCTTGCTGTGCAGAAATATAATCATAAGTGCAAGTACGAAAGCGGCTATATACTCGGAGATGTTTCTGTTCCCACAATAAAAGAAAAACTTTTTAATGAAATATCAATGTGGAAGTCAAAAGAAAATCTTAAAGAAATTGATGTTGTAGTCGCTACCCCACCGTGTCAAGGAATGTCGGTAGCTAATCACAAGAAAACATCGAATGAAATTATTCGTAACTCACTAATTATTGAATCAATTAAAATAATTTCAGATATTAAACCAAAAATTTTTATCTTTGAGAATGTGCCTCTTTTTATGAAAACGCTTTGTACCGACACGGACGGAATAGAGCGTCCTATTGGCGAAGCTATTGAAAGAAATCTTGGCGTTAAATATTCAGTATACTCACAAGTCTTGAATTTTAAAGATTATGGCGCATGTTCAAGCAGAACCCGAACGCTTGTAATTGCGGTCCGCAGAGACCTTACAGATTTTTTCTCGCCAATTGAATTGTTCCCGTCATTCAAGCCTGAAGTAACGCTATTTGATGCCATTGGCGATATGAAGTCTCTTAGCACGTTTGGTGAAATTGATGAGAGCGATATTTATCATTCCTTTCGCCCTTACCCCCAACATATGAGAAAATGGATTTCCGCTTTGACAGAAGGACAATCCGCCTTTGAAAACAAAGATAAAAACCGTATTCCTCACCAAATTATCAACGGTAAGGTTGTTTATAATCAGCAAAAAAACGGTGATAAATATCGCCGCCAAATTTGGAATAAAATCGGACCTTGTGTTCACACCCGCAACGACCAGTTAGCAAGTCAAAATACCGTTCACCCTACCGACGATCGAGTATTCAGCATACGCGAACTTATGATTATGATGACCCTGCCATTTGACTTCAAGTGGACGGATACTCCTTTTGCAAAATTAAATAATTTATCTGATAATGACAAACGCAAATTTCTTAAAAAAGAAGAAATTAAAATACGCCAATCATTAGGCGAAGCCGTGCCGACTGAAATTTTTCAAGGCATTGCCACAAATATAAAAAAAGCACTAAATAAACATTATTTAACCGATGCGGAGGTTAAAAGTGAAATCGCGTTTTTGAATTTAACAAACGTTAAACAACTTATAAAATATGTAAAACAAAATCCTCTGAATTTAGGTTTTTCAAGTTTGTGCCGAATTGTTGAATTGGCTAATTCAAAACGCAATGAACAGGAAGCGTATTTTACAAACAAATCTCTTATTAACGAAATTATAAAATTTATTCCCGAAATTATCGGCGAAAATCTTAGCATACTTGAGCCGTCCGTAGGAGCGGGTAATTTTCTGCCTTTCATCATAAAGTTGTTTGAAAAAAAGAAAAATGTAAATATTACGGTTGTGGATATTGATAATAACGCGCTCTTAATACTTAAAGAACTTGTTAAGCATATTGATAAACCCGCTAATATAACGATTGAGTATATTTGCGAAGATTTTTTATCAAATTCTTTCAACGGTAAATTCAATTTCGTTGTTGGCAACCCACCATTTTCGAAATCAACACAGAAAGAAAAATTAAAGCAATATAGGGCAAATTCAATAAATAATACAGCCACAAATACGTCTGCGTTTTTTTTAGAGAAAGCGCTTAGTGTTGGCGATTATGTTGCTTTGGTAATGCCAAAATTTTTATTGAATACCCCAGAATTTGCCGCGACACGAAATTACCTCTCTAAGCACAGCGTTGACGCAATTGTCGACTTCGGGGAAAGAGGGTTCGGCGGCGTTCTTATTGAAACTATTGCGGTTTGTGTAAACCCAAAAGCTAAGCCGTCAAATACTACGGTTATATCGACAATTGAAAACGAACGCCGTATTGTAAAGCAAAATTATATATGCGACCGCCGTTTTCCTTACTGGATTATTTATAGAGATGAAGCTTTTGATAACGTATGTCAAAAGTTAAAGTTTGATATATTTAATGTATTCCGCGATCGTCAACTTACTAACGCGTTGATGACTGAAAATTCTTGCGACATTCGCGTTATTAAATCTCGCAATATAGACGATAGCGGCTCAAAAATTATCAGTATTAGCGGTTACGATTCGTATGTTCCGCAAGAAACAGCTAAAACGCTTTCCGTGTATCGTTTTTTCAATGACGATACTGTTTATTTAACGCCAAATATGACCTATAACCCTCGCGTTATTCGCAAGCCAAAAGACGTTCTCGTAAACGGTTCAGCCGCTATTTTGTTACTTAAAGAAGGAGAGCCGCCGCTTGAAAAAAATGAATTGCTGTTTTTTTCTTCAACTGAATATCGCGAATTTTACCGCACAGCTCGTAATCGTCAAACCCGTTCATTGAATATTGATTCGAGCTCGGTGTTCTTTTTCGGACGGCTTATTGAAAGAAAGGAAGAAAACGTATGAAGTGGCTAAAAAATGAAGATATTCAGAATTTTTTATCACAACGTAATTATGACGTTCGTATTTCGGGAAACGCTCGTTGGATTGACCAGAAATGCACAGCTGATGTTGTGATGATTGTTTCTGATTGTATAGTCTGTTACGTTGAGGATGTTCCCAAAAAAATATTTTCTTCAAGGGATATTTGGTATAACAAATATACTGTTGAAAATGTTGAAGCGATATTCAAAAAACCTAACCCCAATGAGGCTAAGGCGCGTAACGAGTATGATAAATTCTTTCAACAACCTATGGAAATGCTTGCGTATGCAGGCGTGTTAATCAAAACTAAAAAAGGTAACAGCAACCTTTATTCTATCGGGGATAACGAAATTTTGGAATATCTTGCTATTCGCGATCGTAATGCCTTGACTTTTTTGCAACTTTATATTTCAAAGGTATTGTCCGATTCGGGAATTAAGCATTTGTTTGACGAGTTCTTTGACAAACAGACAAAAGCTACATTTTACGCTATGAAAGACGGGTTTTCCGATTTTACGATAAAGCATACTAAAATCAATAAATCGCTTGAGTGTAATAGAATTTTTACAAAAGTCTTAAACCCTTTGGCTTTTCAATTAAGCAAATATGGAACTGAAAAAGGTCGTCTCTCAAAAGATAAAATCACCCTTGATATGCTGATGTATAATCGTAATAATTTCCGCGATATTTATGCGGACAAACCAAAAGATTTAACGCGGCGTCAATATGCAGAAAAAGAAAATATATCCTTATCAAGCAGTTTAATTTCGTATATGTCGCAAAAAGCGAAAAGACTTGTTCGCTCTTTCAACGATTCGTTCCGCGACGGTAAATCTGAAGTTTTTGACGAGCGGCACAATTCCGATCTTGCTACAAACATTCACCATATTTTCCCCGGATCAGAATTTCCAGAAATATCCGCCTATTGTGAAAACTTAATTGCTCTTACTCCTACTCAACATTTTAATTATGCCCACCCAGATGGCAATACCCACCGAATTGACGCTACGTATCAGCATATTTGTCTTATCGCAAAAGCAAGTGTTATTAAAGAAACGCTTTCTGATTTGAATCGTGAGCAAATTTACGAGTTCAGGAAATTTATGTATGTGCTCTTTGTTGGATTGGACAATGAAGCGTTTAACTGTATTGCGGACGGCGATTTTGACGATGCTATAACTGCGATAAATTTAGCATATGCGGCATAAATCAATATGCGAGATTTTAACTTTTCGCTTATGACGGGCGCGTTCCTTTTACTTTCGTCTTTTGGGTGCGCTGCGATCGCCTAAAAAGCAAAATTTAATTGCCGTCTAAATTGCTCTCCACGCTACCCCCGAAACGCCCCTGATCGCGCCGCCCCTTTCGCCGCTGATTGAGCGAAACTCACGCCCTCACAAAAACTTTCGCTAAAATTTTTACTTTTACGGGGGTTTGTATGAGTTATGTCCATCTGCATTTGCACACCGATTACTCTATGCTTGACGGCGCGAACCGCCTTGACGACATCGCGCGCGCGGTGAAAGAGCGCGGAATGGGCGCGGTCGGAATGAGCGATCACGGCAATATGTTCGGCGCGATTGACTTCTACAAAACTATGACCAAAAACGGCGTTAAACCCATTATCGGAATGGAAACCTACCTCCACAATCACGATGATCTAGGCGAAAAAGAGTCGTTTGACGACAAGCGAATCTTAAAGCAACGTTTTCACCTCTGCCTCTTCGCCAAAAACGAGATCGGCTACAAAAATTTAATGCGCCTCGCCAGCGAAAGTTATCTGCGCGGCTACTACTATTACCCCAGAATCAACAAAAAACTCCTAAAAGAATTTAGCGAGGGCTTGATCGCCTCAAGCGCGTGCATAGCCGGCGAAATTGACTTTCACCTATTGCAGGGCAGTCCTGGGGCGAAAAACGCGGAACACAGAGGCGGTTACGATCGCGCCAAAGAGGTCGCGCGCGAATATCAAGAGATATTCGGCGAGGATTTTTATATGGAGATTATGCGGCACGGCTATGAGTCGCAAGAGTTTATTGACGATCAAATTATCCGCCTCTCGCGCGAACTGGGCATCAAACTTATCGCCACAAACGACGCGCACTACAACAGCCGCGAAAACGCCGAATCGCAGAATATTTATATGTGGATCAGCAGCGGCAAACGCATTACAAGCGATGATAAATTGCAACACCCCGTACGCGAAATGTATATTAAATCGCCCGAAGAGATGATGGCGATCTTCGCCGATATTCCCGAAGCCGTTACGAACACTTTGGAGATCGCCGAAAAGTGCCAATTAAATCTCAAACTCGGCAACCCCACGCCGCCCAATTATAAATTCGCGTTAAAAACCGCCGCCGAAAACGATGTGCCGATCGTAAAGGCGGATCAAGAATACTCCCACGAAAACGACGCCGTTTTGTTTGAGGAGTTGTGCTATCGCAAGTTGGACGAACGCCTAAAACACATTGCGGCGGAGTTGCGCGAAAAATACAAAGAACGCCTTAAATACGAGATCGCGATTATCAAAAAAATGAAGTTTTCGGGCTATCTGCTGATCGTCTGGGATTTTGTTAATTACGCGAAGAAAAACCAAATTCCAGTTGGTCCAGGACGCGGCAGCGCGGCGGGAAGCTTATGCGCCTACGCGCTGGAAATTACGAACATTGATCCGATCAAATACGGCTTGCTTTTCGAGCGTTTTTTGAACCCTGAGCGCGTCTCAATGCCCGATATTGATATGGACTTTTGCCAGCAACGTCGCCACCAAGTAATCCGCTATGTCGCGGAAGCTTACGGCAAAGAGAATGTCGCGATGGTTATCACTTTCGGCGTTTTGAAGCCTAAAAACGCGATCCGCGATGTTTCGCGAGTTTTGGAGATTCCGCTAAATCTCACGAACGAGCTGTGCAAATTGATTCCAAACGAGCTGGATATTACCCTTGATAAAGCGTGGGAGCGCGAGCCGCAAATTCAGGAGAAGTTAGCGCAGATCAAAGACTTTATTATGCGCGGCGATCTGAAAGATTATCGCGAAAAACTCGCGGGCAAAATGACGAAAAACGAGATTGATCGCGAGATTGATCGTATTAAAGAGGAGCAGAAGAAAATTTGGGGTTACGCGCGGCAATTAGAGGGTTTGAAGCGCAACGCCGGGGTGCACGCGGCGGGCGTTGTGATCAGCAACGAGCCGTTGTGGAATAAAGCGCCGTTATATCGCAAAAAAGAGAAAGACAAGTTCCGCTTCGGCGAAAAGTTAGACGAAGAAGAAGAGGCGAAAAAAGAATACGTTCACGATGTGATCGTGCAATATGACGGACATTATTTAGAAGATGTGGATTTAATTAAATTCGACTTTTTGGGCTTGCAAAACTTATCGGTAATTGACTACGCTTTACGCCTCATTGAGGCAAATCAAAAAATTAAAATTGACTTTTCATCAATGCCTATGGAAGACGCGAAGGTCTTTGAGCTGATCGCCTCAGGATACGGGCTTGGCATTTTTCAGCTTGAAAGTTCGGGAATGCAGGGTTTGGCGCGGCGGCTTAAACCGTCGTGCTTTGAAGATGTTGTGGCGATGATCGCGTTGTTCCGCCCTGGACCCTTAGAAAGCGGAATGTTAGACAGTTTCGTAGAGCGCAAACACGGGCGCGAAAAAGTTGAGTATATGTTCCCCGAATTAGAACCGATTTTGTCGCCGACATACGGCACGATCGTCTATCAAGAGCAAGTTATGCAAATCGTGCAGACGATCGGCGGCTTTTCGCTAGGCGGCGCGGATTTGGTGCGGCGCGCTATGGGCAAAAAGAAAAAAGAGGAGATGGACAAGCTCAAAGCGCAATTCGCCGACGGCGCGGCGAAGCTCGGCTTCAACACCGAAAAGGCAGTTGAGCTCTTTGATTTAATTGAAAAGTTCGCCGGCTATGGATTTAACAAATCGCACTCGGCGTCATACGCTATGGTGGGCTATCAAACGGCGTATTTGAAACTCTACTACCCCGCCGAATATATGACGGCGCTTTTGACTTACGACTCCAATAACTCTAAAAAGATCGCGGTTTATATCAACGAGGCGAAGCGAATGGGGCTGAAAATTTTGCCTCCCGATCTGAATTTGTCCGATCGCGAGTTTAAGCCGCTCTATGACGATGACGGAAAAGCGGAGCGCATTATCTTCGGCTTCGGCGCGATAGACGGCGTGGGTAAAAAGGCGATTGAGGTCATCTTGCAAACTCGCGCGGAGCTCGGCGGCAAATTCTCCGCGATCGCGGAGTTTTTGGCGAATGTTGATTCGCAGAAGATCAATATGAAAGTTTTGGAATCGCTCATTAAAGCGGGCGCGCTGGATAAATTTGGCTACACGCGCAAATCAATGCTGGGCTCAATTGATGTAATAGTCCAAGCGGCGCAAAACGCGAACAAAATCCGCAAAGAGGGCAAGGGCGGCTTGTTTGAGAGCGACAGCGACCAAATGGCGAACGATGTGCGCGTGGACTTGCCGTATCTCGACGAGCTGCGCCCGCACGCTTTATTACACCACGAACGATCGGTTTTGGGCGTCTATGTGGGCGGACATCCGCTTGAAAAGTATCGCGAGGAGCTAGATGGCGCGAACTATAAGACGACCGAATTTATTGATGAAATTGGAGTTGACGAGAGCGCCGAAGCGCTTTTTATAGGCGCGATTGACCGCATAGATATTAAAAAGAGCAAAAAGGGCGGGCAGTATTGCGAAATCACGCTCACAGACCTTGTGGGAAGCGCGAAGTTTATGGCGTTTGAGCGCGATATGGACGCGATCGCCGAAATTTTGGGGGTGGAGGATTTGAGCCTGTTGAACCCAGAAGAGGAGGAGATCGCGCGGCGCGACGAAAAGGGCAACCGCATTAAAATCGACTACGAAAATGTGCCGGAGGCGATGCCGCTGGGATTTCACGTGCGCATTGAAAAGGACGACGAGCGCGTTTCGATCCGTTGCGTTAAGTCAATGAGTTTCAAAGACGCGCTGACTTACAATATGAAGCCCTCGCGCGGTGCTCCAAAACGTTTTCGCCCCGATCGGCAGGGTGAGGGCGAAAATGAGCGGAAAACGGCTTCTGAGCCCAAATCCGCGCCGATAATCACATTTGAGGTTTTGGAGACTTCGGCGCTGAATAATCTTTACTCAATTTTTCAGAGCGCGGAGGGCGAGCGCCCCGTGAAAATCCTGATTCGCGGCGATAAGAACGACTACGAGATCGCCACGCGCTTTAAAGTCTCAAACGAAGCCGTAACCCTCGCCGCCACGCAGGGGATTAGAAGTTTTTAGAAGATGTCTGGAGCTTTTGGTCATTACGGCGGAGCGTTAAGTAGCTAGCGTAGCGGGCGACTGCAAAACGCGGAGGAAGCTTGCAATCTCTTTCGCGCGATCGGTGCGATAAGATTACGCGGATTTTGGGCGCAAGCGGCGCGTATTTCGTCGCCGCGCCTTTGGGGGCGTAATTCTATACCCCCATTATTTATGTGTGATTTCCCGCGCAAAAACGCTGTTTTCAGCGTTCTTATTTACGCAAAACTTTCTTTCTGTTTGCGAGGAAAAAAGCAAACGATGCTTGATCGGCTCTCGCTTTGCTATAGTATATGTTTGCGCGTTAGATCGCGCTTTCCCCTTACAAATCCTTTGCTCTTGCCTTTCCCCTAATCTGTAATGCAAAACATTCCTATTAGAAACCCTCGCGCCCACAATGAGGGGAAAATACGCGATCGCGCAGTATTTTAGAGTTACGAAACCCAAATTGAAATCTGTTTTGCCGCCGCGATCGCGCGTGAAACAGCGCGATTTTCGAGGGGTCAAGAAACGAAGCTCTTTGCCGCAAAAACTAGTTTTGCTAGTCCGCGAAGCAATCGCAGTAAAAAAACACTACAATCCCCCGCGCGGTGGCGGGCGGCGGCGCGATAATTCGCGAGGAAAGTCCGGGCTACAGCCAAATAGAGTTCCGCCTAACGGGCGGCTGGGGCAACCCAAGGGAATAGCGCAACAGAAAGCAAACCGCCGCTTTTGCGGTAAGGGTGAAACGGCGCGGTAAGAGCGCGCCAGTGGTCTTGGCAACAGGGTCAGCTGGGCAAGCCCAACTTGTAGCAAGAAGCGTCAGGTTAAATTTTGGCATATTTCAGCGCTTTGCTTTGAACCGCTTGGCGACAAGCGCGTCAGATAAATCGCCGTCCTCGACAGAACCCGGCTTACAGCCACCGCGTTTAGGGTTCAAGCCGTTTGTATATCGCCGCGCTCTTTAAGGCGTTAAAGACGCTAGAGCAAGAAAAATCTAACGCCCCAACACCGCAAGCCAAACCCTATTCAATTCAATTTCGTTTCAGACTATTTTAAGACTAATAAACAAAAGTTCCGCGCTCCAACAATCGCCGGATTTTTGCTCAAAAAACGCCGCTATAATCGCGCCCCTAGCCGCCAACTCCAAAAACTCTCTTCTCCGCTTACAGCAGCAACTGGGCGTTAAAGGCTATAAAAATGCCTTTATTTCACCTTTAACCGCCGCAAAACAAGGCTTAATCAAAGCCATAAATTTTTTGATTTTATTCATTATTTTCAATTCGCGGATCGCCAAAGCCGCTAATTTGCCTCGCTCTCGACGCGCTTTTGCCGCTCTTTTTCGCTGCATAAAGGCGCGATCCGCCGCAAAAATTAAATCCTCCGCCCTCATTTTGCCGCTATTTTTGTCCTGTTTTCGTCTAGCTCCGCCACGTCAAAGCTCGCCGCAAGTGAAAATCCCGCGCCGCGATCAGATCGACGACCTTTTAGCGATCCGCTCAAAAAGATAATCCGCGCCGCGCTCGTCTCTTACGAAAAATTCGCCGATTTTTTGCCCGCCGCTTGCTTACTGCCGCTTTATTAACACGATCGCGGCAAGAATAAGTCGCCGCCTTGTCTTAATTTTAATCGGAAAACTTGCGCGCCATTTGGGTAAGCCGCCGCTGCCACGCGGAGATTATCGTCCGCATTTGGGGAGTTTTCAGGTTAAAGTGTTCGCGGCAATACATCGCGTTTGTCGCCTCCAAATAACCCTCCAAACTGCCGCAATCGTAGCGCAAACCCTCAAAGCGGTACGCAAGGACTTTGCCGCGTTTGGCGAGGGCGCAGATCGCGTCTGTGAGTTGGATTTCGCCGCCCGCGCCCGCCTTTTGGCTCGCTAAAACCTCGAAAATATCGGGCGTCAAAATATACCGCCCGATCACGGCGAGGGTACTCGGCGCATCCTCAGGTTTCGGCTTTTCGACCATACTTCGCACGCGAATCAAACCCTGCGGCGCTTCGCCGTGTATTTCGCCATCCACGATCCCGTATTTGCTCACCTCTGCTGGCTCCACTTCCATCACCGCTACGATCGGGCACTTTTCGCGCTTAAAGATATTTACCATTTGCTTCATCACGCCGTCAAAATCGCTCACGCATAGATCGTCCGCCAAAACCACGCCGAAAGGTTCGTCCCCGATCAGACTTCTGCCTGTCAAAACCGCGTGCCCCAAACCCTTCATCTCGCGCTGGCGCGTGTAGCAGAAGCGGCATTTGTCAATGATTTGGCGAATATCGGCGAGCATTTTTTCTTTGGTCGTGCCGCTAATTTGGTGCTCCAACTCGTAACTCACATCAAAGTGATCTTCAAGGGTGCGCTTGCCGCGCCCCGTTACGATCGCGATCGTGGTGAGTCCCGCGTCTATAGCCTCCTCCACGCCGTATTGAATGAGCGGCTTCGTACAGATCGGCAACATCTCCTTGGGCATTACTTTGGTTGCCGGTAAAAAGCGGGTGCCGTAACCTGCCGCTGGAAATAAGCATTTTTTAATCAATGATTATCCTTCTACTTCTCGCGATGGACTTTTAAGGCTTTTTATCCTTTTGTTCCGCGTGAAACATTTGGCTTTTGTTGAGTTATTTTAGCGGAAAAAGTTAGATTAAGCGCGCTAAGAAAAACCTTTCGCGTAGTTGCCCGCACGCGGCGTCAATATCAACGCCTCGCGATTCGCGGATCGTGCAAACCACTCCGCGATCCAAAAGATACCGCTGAAAAGTCTCCATATCGGCTCGCTTGGGTCGCGCGAACTCCGATCCTTCGTGCGGGTTAAAGGCGATCAAATTCACCTTCGCGGGAATACCGCTCAGCAACTTCACAAGTTTTTTGGCGTGCTGGGTAGTATCATTTAGCGAGCCTATCATCAGATATTCAAATAAAACGCGCTTGCGCAAATCAATCGGAAATCGCCGCACAGCCGCGATCACGGATTCAATGTCGTAAGCCTTGTTCAGCGGAATCAGCCGCGTGCGCGTCTCGTTATCAACGGCGTGAAGCGAGATCGCGAGCAGTACGCCAGAGTTTAACGCCGCCAGCGCGTCAATTTTGGGCGTAATTCCGCTCGTGGAGATCGTGATCCTGCGCGGCGCGATATTCAGCCCCTCCTTGTCGGTCAAAATCCCGATCGCTTTTGCGACATTCTCAAAATTATCCAACGGCTCGCCCATACCCATAAAGACGATGTTCAGCCCGCGCTCAGTCGCCATATTTTTCTCGCGTTTGATGAGCAAAGCCTGCGCTGCGATCTCGCCCGCCGAAATGTTCCGCGTGAAACCACCCTTACCCGTCATACAAAACGCGCAACCGATCTTGCAACCGACTTGCGACGAAATGCAAATCGTGTAGCGCGGCTCTTTCACAACTTCGCCCTCCTCGTCGTTTTCGCCCTCGCGCATCAATAGCAAAACCGCCTCTATCGTATGATCGTCCGCAAGATGAAATAGAAACTTTTCACTGCCGTCTTTGGATGTCTGGCGCGCCGCGATCGTTACATTATCCAGCGAAAAGTTCTCCGCCAAAAACGCGCGCGTCTCTTTGGGTAACGTGGAAATTTGCGCGAAATCCGCGCCGTATTGCTGATAAACGAATTTGTAAATTTGCTTGGCGCGAAATGGCTTGTCAAATTGCGCCGACAGCTCGGCGAGGGAAAAATCTAATAAAAATTTCTTCATTCGGCGATCGCGTTAAACCCGCTTTCTATATTGTTCGCGATCCGCTCGTTCTTTATTTGTGAAAGATCGTTATTCATCACCCTCGCCCCTCAAACTCGGCAACACAAATTTTTTCATATAGCGATCAAGTTTGTCCAATGCCGCTGCGTGGTTGCGGTTGTATTGATCGTGCGCGTCCGCGACCGCGTGGTTTGTTACGCAAAAGACGCCGCCCGCGCTCACGCCAAATTCGTTCGCCACCGAAATCACGGAGAAAAATTCCATATTTTCGAGCCCTATTTTGTGCCTTTTCATCTCTTTGGCGATCTCGGCGTCGGTTGTGATATAGTTGCTGGAATTGACGATCGTTTGGTGCGCTACAAGCCCCCCCGGTGAAATCAAAATGTTTTCCAGCGGCGTGTAACTTTTGCCCATTATGAACGACAATTCAATGTTCGCCGCCCCCTCGCTCGTAACGATCTCAAGGTGCGCGAGGTCGGTGTCGTATGATCCCGCCGTGCCTACAAATAGCAGGTATTTCGGACGCTCCATTACGCAAAGTTCCGTCAAATTGATCGCGGCGTTTATGAGCCCTACTCCGATCGGCAACGCGAAATCAAATCTTTCGCTTTTTCCTGCGCAGACTATCATCTTAACTCCTCGCGGCGACAAAGCCACAGCTTGCGGCAAGAGGCGCCGCCTCTTAACTCCTCAAAATCGCGCTTACTTTTTAGTTTCGCTCAAAAGCCGCGATTTCGCCCGCCGTGAGAACGGCGAGATTATTAAGCTTGCGGTTTCTCCGACCTATGAAATCAATAATGACGATCTTAACATTTACAAGCGAACTTCTACGCCGTTTTCGCGCAAATATTTTTTCAAATCAGCGATCGCGATCTCGCGGAAGTGAAAGATCGACGCCGCGAGCGCCGCGTCCGCGCCGACGTCAAAAGCCTCTTTAATGTGCGCCATTGTCCCCGCGCCGCCGCTTGCGATCACTGGGATATTCACCGCCTCCGCGACCGCTCGCGTAATTCCCAGATCGTAGCCGTTTTTCACGCCGTCCGTATCCATACTGGTAAGCAGAATTTCACCCGCGCCGCGCCTTTCGCACTCCTTCGCCCAAGCGAGCGCGTCTCGCCCCGTATCGATCCTGCCGCCGTGAATAAAGACATTCCAGCGATCGTCGCCGACATTTTTCGCGTCAATCGCCGCCACCATCGTAGAGCTGCCAAAACGCCGCGCCGCGTCATCTATGAAATCGGGATTTTTCACCGCTTGCGAATTTATGCTAATTTTGTCGCACCCCACCGAGAGCAGCGCGTAAATGTCGTCCAAAGACGCGATCCCGCCGCCCGCTGTGAGCGGTATAAAGACCTCTTTCGCCACTTCGCGCAACACGTTCGCCATTAGCCCGCGCGCCTCGTGGCTGGCGGTAACATCTAGGAATGTGATTTCGTCCGCGCCCTCGTCGTTGTAACGCCGCGCAACCTCCACAGGATCGCCCGCGTCAGCAAGCCCCAAAAAATTCACCCCCTTTACAACTCGGGCGTTTTTGATGTCCAAACACGGAATTATTCGTTTTGCGAGAGGATTTTTGGTCATAGCGCTAAATCGCAATCTTTAGCAAACTTGCCAAAAAATATCTCTTGTTCTTTGTTCATAATCAGCCTTATCATTGCCGTCTATTATAGAGAAAGAGGCTAAACTATTGTTTAAGAGTAAAACGCTACAATATCGTTTTTTCTATGACACAAGCGAAAAAGAAATACGGGCAAAATTTTCTAAAAGACGGCGAAATTTTGCGCAGGATTGCCGAGAGCGCGGACGGAAGTTTCGCGATAGTTGAGATCGGCGCGGGTTACGGAGATTTGACAGCGGAGCTTTTAGCGCGTTTTAATAAATTAACCGCTTACGAAGTGGATCGCGATCTGATCGCGCCGCTTGAAAAGCGATTTGAGCGAGAGTTATCTAGCGGCGCTTTGACTTTGATTTGCGCCGATATTTTGAATATTTGGCGGGCAAATCTGCTCTTTTGCGACTACGAGATCGCGGCGAATTTGCCCTATTACATTGGTACTGAGATTATTTTACGGGCTTTGGCGGATACGAATTGCCGCGCTATTACGGCGATGCTGCAGCTTGAAGTCGCCGAAAAATTTTGCGGCAAAAACGGGCGAAATTCGCTCTCGCTTTTGGCTCAAAGCTGCGGCGCGGCAGACTTTTTGTTTGAGGTGGGCGGCGATTGTTTTGACCCGCCGCCGAAAGTTACTAGCGCGGTGATTCGCGTTGAAAAACGTTTGAAGAGTTACGACAAGAATTTCGCGGAGTTTTTGAAGAAAGCGTTTAGCCAACCGCGTAAAAAGCTGGCGAAAGTTATGAATTTGCCGCGCGGCGCGTTAAGCGCGATCGGCGTTAAAGAGGGCGCGAGGGCGCACGAACTAGCGTTGGCGGATTATGAAAATTTATACAAAAGGAATTAAAAGCAATGGACGAAAATAACCAAAATGGCGGCGAACCGCAGAGCGGAGATCGCGGCGATCGCGCGCCGCAGAACCGCGATCCAAATCGCAACCAAAACCGCAGAGGGCGCGGCGGACGAAACCGCAACTCGCAAAACCGCGATCGCCAAGATCGTCAGAATAGCGATCGCCAAAACAGCGGCGATCAAAACCGCGACAAAAAAGATCAGAAAGATCGCCGCAACAATCTGGGCGGAAGATCGCGCCAAAATCAATCGAATCGTCAAGATCGCGGTAAAACTCGCGATCGCGATCAAACCCGCGCGGAAAATCGCGATCACGACGAGCCGCTTGAGAATGGCGGCGCGATCACGCGCGAAGCTCCGAAACCGCAAGATCACGAGAACCGCGCGGGCAATCCGCTAGGCGGCGGTACTGACGAAAATGGCGAGGGGTGGTTCGGTAGAATGAGAGACGCTTTAAGCGCGAACGACAAATGCCACAACGAGCGCCTCGCGACTTACACGAATTTCGGCGATCCGAATAAATCAATACGTTTCGTGCCGCTCGGCGGGCTTGATCAAATCGGTGGCAACATCGCCGTTTTCGAAACCGAAGATTCCGCGATCGTGATAGACGCGGGAATGAGTTTCCCTACCCCAGATATGCACGGCGTAGATATTTTGGTACCAGATTTCTCGTATCTGCACGCGATCAAACACAAGATCAAAGGCATCATTATCACGCACGCGCACGAAGATCACATCGGCGCGGTGCCGTATTTATTCAAGGAATTGCAAGTCCCGCTCTACGGCACGCCGCTGCCGCTCGCGATGATCGGCAGCAAATTTGACGAACACCGCATAATCGCGCACAAAAGTTTCTTCCGCTTTGTAGAAAAGCGCAAACCCGTGCAAATCGGCGACTTTGAAGTCGAGTGGATTCATATGACGCACTCCGTAATTGACGCGTGTTCATTGGCGATCACAACCGCCGCTGGAACGGTAATACACACCGGCGATTTCAAGCTAGACAACAGCCCTATTGACGGCTTGCCGCCCGATTACCACCGCCTCGCGCATTTCGGCGAACGCGGCGTTTTAGCGCTTTTCAGCGACAGCACGAATAGTTTTAACCCAGGAATGACAAAAAGCGAATCTATCGTGGGCAAAACTTTTGACGATTTGTTCGCCAAGGCGAAGGGCAGGGTGATAATGTCCACTTTCAGCAGCAACACGCACAGAATCGCTCAAGCGATCGAGAGCGGGCGCAAGTTTAACCGCAAAGTCGCCGTGATCGGGCGATCAATGGAAAAAAACTTGCACATCGCGATGGAGTTAGGCTACGTTAAATTTGAAAATAAAATTTTCATAGACGCGCACGAGGTCGCGAAATACGCGGACAATGAAGTTCTGGTGATCACCACAGGATCGCAGGGCGAGAGCCAAGCGGCGTTATTTAGAATGAGCATTAACGAACACCGCCATATCCAGATCAAACCGACCGACACGATCGTAATCAGCGCGAAGGCGATTCCGGGCAACGAGGCGAGCATTAGCGCGGTGATTAACCAGATCGCCAAGTGCGGAGCTAGCATCGCGTATCAAGAATTTAGCGAAATCCACGTTAGCGGGCACGCGGCGCAGGAGGAGCAGAAATTTATGATACGTCTTGTGAAACCGCGATTTTTCATACCTGTTCACGGCGAATATCAGCACCTTTTGAAGCACAAAGAAACCGCGATGCAATGCGGGATCGCCGAGCGCAATATCGCCGTGATCGCGGACGGCGAGCAAATTGAGCTCTCTGGCAAAGGCGTAAAAAAGGTATGCGCGATCAGGTGCGGCAAGACTTTCATTGACAATCAAAGCAACCGCGAGGTTGAGAGCGACATCGTCTTTGATCGCCAAAACCTCGCGAAAGAGGGCATTATCGTGCTGATAATGCAGATTGATAAGAGCGCGGGCAAGTCGGCGATGAAGCCCAAAGTGATGAGCTACGGACTCGTGGCGCAGAAGCAGGAGCATAAGTTTAACCGCGAAATTGAGACTCTTTTGGATACATTTATCGAGGCGCTCAAACCCGAAGATTTCAACAGTCCGCGCATTATGGAAAACAACTTGCGCCAAGCGGTGAAAAAGCACATTTTCCGCACTTTGAAGAAATACCCGATCATCGTGCCGAATATATTTGTGCAGTAAGGTTTTTGATATAACGGCGCGCTATTATTCCCGATATATAATTGGGATTTTTGCAGAGGGCTAGTTTGCGATTATATAAATTCGCCCTCCAAAACAAGACGTCCGACAAGATCGCGCTTATATGTTTGCGCGCGATCTGGAAATGGGGGCGAAGAACGATCTAAACGCGATCAGCGCGAAATTTGAGCGGCGCGGCGGCGAAAACGCGCCGACAAAATTAGCGAAAACAAAGACGCCCATATTAAAGACAAATTCGGCGAAAAAATTGCAAGCGTCAAAGAAAATAATTCGCGTATTTTAGAATATTTCGCGCGATGAAATTGCATGAGCGAAAATCGGCGAAATTAAGATCGCGGCGTATCTAGCGGAATTTATCGAAAATTTGCCGTATAATAAGGTATGCGGTAAAGATAGTTTTCGCGCCGAAGAATATAAACGCGAGATCGCGGGATTTGACCTCTCGCGCGCGAGAGACAATCGCGATTGTTCGGGCGATCGCGATTATTCGATCGCAAGCGGCAAATACGGCGCGATTCTCGCCGAAAATTTTGAAAACGCCCTGCGTTTCGCGCGAAAAATTTCAAAACCTACCCATTCGGCAGAAGCGATTCGGACAGGCGGCATTGCAATGCGGGAGACGCCGATCTTCCTGTGGTTGGGTTTTCGCGGGGTTTATGGGAATCGCGAATTACCGCCAGCCGCCCGCGTGCGGCGCGATCAAGAATTCGCCGCGATCAAAGGAGCGGATTTTGAACGCGTCTAAACATTCGCCGCTTGAGGGATCAATATCCGCCACAACCCCCTGAAAAACGATCAGGCTGTTTTCCACGACTTCGAATGCCGATTTCACCCCTGTTTTGTAGCGCGAGAGCGGTTCAGCCGCGCCCATTCCGATCACCTGATCGCGCACTCCAGTCAAGCCGACATCGCTGACATAACCCGTACCGCGCGCGATCAAGAGATCGTCCGTGCCGATATGCGTGTGCGTGCCGAAGATAAAACTCACGCGAGCTTCCAAAAGTTTCAAAAGCGCGTTCTTTTCCGCGCTCGTTTCGGCGTGAAAATCCACGATAATCGTCTTGATCCCGCGCGATCGCAACTCCTCCACCGCGGATTCGATCATATTAAAAGCGTTTTCAACAACGCCCATATTGTGCATTCCCATTAAATTCACGATCGCGATCTCGCCGCGCGTGAAAACGCCCGTACCCGGCGCCGTCAAAGGCAAATTCAGCGGGCGCAAAATCGGCATCGCGCGCTCGGCGTTTTCGGCGGTCGCGATCAAAAGCGGCACGACCTCTTTTTTATCCCAAATATGATTCCCGCTCGTCATTACATTAACGCCCGCCGCGAATAGTTCGCTCGCGGTTTTCAGAGTGATTCCAAAGCCGTGCGCGATATTTTCGCCGTTCGCCACCACAAATTCCACGCTAAACTCGCGCTTGGCGCGCACAATCCCGTCCAAAGCCGCCTGCCGCCCCGCTTTTCCCACAATGTCGCCGATAAATAGAAATTTCATAAAGCCTCCGCAAAGTCTAATTATGGCAAACTACAAAATAATTTCATCTAGGAGCGTTTATGCGGACTTCCACGATCCCTCCGCGTTTCGGGCTTGGAACATATCTTTTAAAGGGCGATACGGCGCGAGCCTCCGTAGAGACGGCGTTAGAGTTGGGCTACCGACATATTGACACGGCGCAGATTTACGAAAACGAAGCCGAAGTGGGCGCGGCGGCGCGATCAAGCGGCATAGATCGCGGCGAAATTTTTCTTACGACCAAAATCTGGACTTCAAATCTCAGAAAAGATCGCTTCATAGACAGTTTGAAAGAGAGTTTGGATCGCCTGCAAACGGATTACGTCGATCTCGCGCTGATTCATTGGCACGATCAAAACGCGAAAATGAGCGAATATCTGCCGCTTTTGATCGCCGCGAAAGAATCTGGGCTCGCGAAACACATCGGCGTTAGCAACTTCACAATCGCCTTAATGCAAGAGGCGATTGGGATCGCAGGCGCCAACGTGATTGAAAATAACCAAATAGAGGTAAGTCCTTGGCTGCAAAACCGCAAAGTTCGCGAGTTTGCGCGCGAGAACGGCATTCATATCACGAGCTATATGACGCTCTCGTCGCGCCGCTATTTGGGCGATCTGGTGATAAACACGATTGCGAATAATTATTGCGTGGACGCCGCCGCGATCTGTATCGCGTGGGCGATAGCGCAAGATATGAGCGTAATCCCGTCCAGTAAACACCGCGAGCATTTAAGGAGCAATTTGTCCGCCGCGCATTTGTCGCTGATAGACGCCGATTTGCAGGTGATCGCCGGGCTTGACGCGGGCAAGCGCGTGAATAACCCGGGAGGACTCGCGCCCGAGTGGGATATATGAGATTTGCTAAAATACGAAATAAATTCAGGAGAAAACAATGAACACCTCAATCGTAGCAAGACGAATGGAACTCACGGACGCGATGCGCGAATACATCGCCAAAGCCGTTGAACAACTTGACAAATACAATTTGGACATTATTGCGGCGAAGTCCATTATTGAGGACGACAGCAAACACGGCAAGCCTCAGACCCTCGTGGAATTTACGATCCACTTAGCGCACCGCGACACGATCGTGATTAAGCATGCCGATAAGGACTTTTACGCGGCTGTAGATTTGGCGGTGGAGCGCGCAAAAAAGGTTCTGCGCCGCTACAAAGATAAAATTAGCGACAAGATCGGCAAAGAAGTTCCGCACAAACACGACATTCCCGCGACCCACGCGGATTTAGAGGAGGGCGAGAGCGAGATAATCCCAGCCGAACCGGAGCACACTTTCAGCCAAGAAGAAGCGGCGGCGTATCTGAAAGAGACAAATTACTCGTTTGTGGCGTTTATGGAGAAGGGCGCGGGAAAATTGCGCGTTTTATACCGCCGCAAAGATGGGAAGTTAGGGCTTTATTAGGATTTCGCGGATCGGCGCGGCGCAAAGCCGGGTTTTGCGACAAGAGGCTTCGCCTCTTGATTCTTCGAAATTTGTCGTTTTGTTCCCCCCTGCGGCAACAGATACTCTCTACGCGCTAATGCCCGCGCCTAAACGAAAAGAATGGACAATAAGCGATTGCTCTATAATTGATAATACTGCGCGGCGATCGGAAAACTCCTCCCGCTCCGCTTAATGGTAACGCCGCGATCGGCTATCGCTCCTTTCGCGCTCATTTGCCGCAAAAATCATTAAGTTTGGGGGGCGATCAAGATGTGAGATGCGGTATTAGGGTAGTTCGCAGGGAAAATATGGGTTTCTTTTTGACGTAATCCGCGATTGCCATATTGTAATGTAGTTCGCAGGGAAAATATGGGTTTCTTTTTGACCCTGCTTTATAAGTCTTGCGATATTATTTCAACCAATCGCTAAATGCCTTTAGTTCCCGCTTGGTTTCCTCTGACAACCGATTATAATCAGTATCTTCTATCGCGCCCTGAAGCGAATACAAAAGAACCAAACAGACTTTCGGATATTGGCTTTTCAAGCGAAGAAAAGCGTCTTTACTGCCCGCCCGCTTCAACTCCTCCGCCGAGCAAATGCCGACGGACTTTAGCTTATTTGCAATTTCTTTACCGATATTTCGCATAGAAGTCAATTCCTCCATAAAATTACCTCCTTGATTTTTAGACGATTTTTGGGATTTTTCGCGAGCGGCGAGGAATAAGACTAAAAAGCCTATCCCGAAGCCGCGCCGCGAAGCCGACTCAATATAAACTAAAAGCGCCCGCGTTAAAAGTTAAACGCTTTGCGCCCCAAATACTCCGCTCCGTGTATCTCGCGCGCGATCTCTAACACGCGATTATACTTCGCGATCCTCTCGCTCCTGCTCATTGATCCCGTTTTAATCTGCCCCGCATTGACCGCCACGGCGAGATCGGCGATAAACGCGTCCTCGCTCTCGCCGCTTCTATGGCTTACGATCGTGGTGTAATTGTTGCGGTGCGCGAGACGCATCGTTTGCAGGGTCTCGGTTACGCTGCCGATCTGATTAAGTTTAATCAAAATTGAGTTCGCAATGCCCTTTTCAATGCCCTCCGCAAGGATTTTTTTATTCGTTACGAATAGGTCGTCGCCTACAAGTTGCGTCTTTTTGCCGAGCCTCTCGGTCAAAACTTTCCAGCCGCTCCAGTCGTCCTCCGCCAAGCCGTCTTCAATGCTCACGATCGGGTATTTATCCACGAGCCGCTCCAAATACGCGACCATCTCTTCGCTAGAGAGTTTTTTGCCGCCCTCCGCTCCGAGTTTATAGCCGCCGCCCTCGTAAAACTCGCTGGAAGCGACATCCATAGCGATCGCGATATGTTCGCCGGGTTTGTAGCCTGCTTTCTCGATCGCCTCCATTAGAAGCGTGATCGGCTCTTCGTTATCTTTCAAATTCGGCGCGAAACCGCCCTCGTCGCCAAGCGCGGTAACTTCTTTGCGATCGTGTAGGATTTTTTTCAAAATGTGGAATGTCTCCGCGCTCGCCCTCAACGCCTCTGCGAAGTCGGTGAAGCCAACGGGCATAATCATATACTCCTGAAAGTCTATGTTGTTGTCCGCGTGGCTGCCGCCGTTAATGACATTTAGCATCGGGACGGGCAAAACCGCGCCGTTCGCGCCGCCCAAATAGCGGTAAAGCGGAATTTTTTGGCTCAAAGCCGCCGCGCGCGCCAAAGCCATTGAAACGCCCAAAACCGCGTTCGCGCCGAGTTTGGAGTAGTTGTCGGTGCCGTCGAGGTCTTTCATAATCTCGTCGATCGCGCATTGATCAAATGGCGAAAGCCCTACGAGCTCGTCGGCGATCAAGCCTACATTTTCCACCGCTTTTAATACGCCTTTGCCGCCGAAACGCTTTTTGTCGCCGTCTCTTAACTCCAACGCCTCGCGCTTGCCAGTACTGGCGCCGCTGGGTACGATCGCGCTTGCTTTCTTGCCGTCGCTAAGTTTCACAAACGCCCTCACAGTAGGATTCCCGCGAGAATCGATCACCTCGTCCGCGCCAACGCTATCTATAAACACCATTTGTATCTCCTTTTGTAAAGTTACGCCATTCTACTAAATAAATATAAAATTCGCGGCAAAAGGAGCGGCAATGGTAGAGCGTTACGCGCGCGAAAAAATGAAAATTTTGTGGGATCAAAACGCCAAATTCGGCGCGTGGCTCGCGGTGGAAAAAGCGGCGGTCAAAGCGTGGCAAAAATTGGGGCTAATTGATGGGGCAAGCGCGGAGAAAATCTGCGCGAACGCGAAATTCGACATAGCGCGGATTGACGAAATTGAAAAGACGACCAAGCACGATGTCATCGCCTTTTTGACAAGCGTCAGCGAATCGCTTGGCGAGGAGAGCCGATTTGTCCATTACGCGATGACCAGCTCTGATACGATCGACACGGCGCAGGCGTTGCAAATGCGCGATTCGTTGGACATCATTATTGACGATGTCGCGAATTTGATGAGCGCGATCAAAACCCGCGCGATCGAACACCGCGATACTTTAATGGTCGGCAGATCGCACGGTATTCACGGCGAGCCGATCACATTCGGGCTCGCGCTTGCGATCTGGCACGACGAACTCCGCCGCCACACAGAAAACCTGCGCCAGACGCGCGAAGTTATCGCGGTTGGCAAAATGAGCGGCGCAATGGGCAACTTCGCGCACGCGCCGCTGGAATTTGAGGAATTGGTTTGCGCCGAACTTGGCTTGACGCCGGCGCCAGCAAGCAGTCAAATTATCCAGCGCGATCGCTACGCTAGGCTCGCGTGCGCCCTTGCGCTGCTTGCGAGCGGCGTTGAAAAATTCGCCGTGCAAATCCGCCATTGGCAGCGCACGGAGGTTTATGAGGCGGAGGAATTTTTCAGCGCGGGGCAAAAGGGCAGCAGCGCGATGCCGCACAAGCGCAACCCCATTTTGAGCGAGAACATTTGCGGGCTCGCGCGGACGATCCGCGCCTTCGCCGCGCCCGCGATGGAGAATGTCGCGCTGTGGCACGAGCGCGATATTTCGCACAGCTCAAACGAACGATTTTGGCTGGCGGACGCCTTTATCACGACGGATTTTATGTTGGCGCGAATGGCTGACGTAATCCAAAAACTAGTGGTATATCCTAAAAATATGCTAAAAAATCTGAATATGACTGGCGGTTTAGTTTTCAGCCAGCGGATTTTGCTGGAATTGCCGAAAGCCGGGCTTTCGCGCGAGGTTTCTTACGCCGTTGTGCAACGAAACGCGATGAAAGTTTGGGAAGCTCTGCAAGAGGGTAAAGCGGCAATTAACGATCGCGGCGAGAGCCTTTATCTGCAATTCTTGCTGGAAGATTCCGAGCTCGTTTCCGCGATCGGCGAAGAAAAAATCCGCGAATGTTTTGATTATTCGTATTTCACGCGCAACATTCAGGCGATCTTTGAGCGGGTTTTTGGGCGGTAATCGCAACGATCCGTTATTTTTTATTCGCGAGCGGCTTTACCGCCTAATCATAACCCGTTGCGCGTGCGCGATCGCTACGGCGATCGCGTCTGTAATATCCAGCGGTTTAATATCGCTTTTAATGCCTAAAATCGTTTTAACCATATACGCT
Source organism: Helicobacteraceae bacterium (assembly GCA_031286325.1). Classification (GTDB taxonomy): domain Bacteria; phylum Campylobacterota; class Campylobacteria; order Campylobacterales; family SZUA-545; genus JAIRNH01. Next base: position 29,575 of record JAITUT010000042.1, on the reverse strand, counting down.
ACTTGCTCTTTTGCGGCTTTTGCCTTGCCTGTTACGGACTTTTTCACTTGTAATGGCGTATATTCGTGAATAACTCCAACTTCTTGAATGAGCCTGAGCAAAATCGCGCCGCGAAATTGCGCCAACTTTAACACGCTCTTCGGGTTGTACGCGAAAAATACATCTTCCACCGCGGCCTCGTCTATTTTCGTTTTTTTTAAAACTAAATCTAAGCCTTCTATTAGTTCGGGAAGTTGCTCTACGAGCGGTGCGGAGGCGATCTTAAAAAATCCCGCTTCCAATAAAATCATCTTGCGATTTTGCAACTCTAAAAGAGCATATCCGCACTTCGCGCTCCCTGGATCAATACCCAAAATAATCATCTAGCTAAATCCTTTTTCGCGAAAATTTACTGTTTTTCACTACGTGAATAACTTTTGTAGTAAAAGTGAAAAACTATTATACTTCGTCCGAAATTTAACAAGTCTGGGGGCGAAATGCAGTATGAAATTATAAAAGAGGAGTTGAAAAACTCAATAAATGTTGAGGATTACGAAAAATTCATCGCGCCGTTAAAGTTTTTGACGAGCAAATCAAAGTCAAACGAAGTTATCTTCGAGGCGCAAAATCCGTTTTTGGCGGCGCACGCGCAGAGAAATTTCGCCGAAATTATCGCGAATGTTTTTGAAAAAGTTACGAAAACGCGCCCGATTGTCCAGATCGTAGCAAAGCGCGGCGCGATCGGCGGCGTTTCAAACGCGCAAACCCAGAAAGAAAAAATAGACGAAAAACCTAAAAGCCACGAATTACACGGCGGCTTTACCTTTGAAAAGTTCGTAGTCGCGAAGTCAAACGAATTAGCGGTTACGATCGCCAAAGTCGCCGCGCGCGCGATCATAGAGGAGAAGCCCGCTCCGTATAATCCCGTTTTATTTTTCGGCGGCGTAGGACTTGGTAAAACACACTTGATGGTCGCGGTCGGCAATGCGGCGCGCGAGAAAAAGGTTGTAGTTACATACCGCCGCTGCGAAGATATGATGAACGAATTTAAGCGATCTATTAAAGAAGAAACATTAGATCGTTTTAGAAATCAATATCGCAACTGCGATCTGCTGTTAATTGACGATATTCAATTTTTGAGCGGCAAAGAGGGTTTTCAAGAAGAATTCTTTAACACATTTGAGGCGCTCGCGCAAAAAAACAAACAAATCGTACTGACTTGCGATCAAGTCCCGAAGATGATCGCGGGGCTCACCGAAAGGTTAAAGAGCCGCTTTATGGGCGGGCAGATCGCAGAGATTTTACCGCCTGAGCTTGACACAAAAATTAACATTATTAAACTCAAATTAAAAGATCGCCAAATTTCAATGGAAGATGATGTAATTCGTTACATCGCCACAAAACTTGATAGCAATGTGCGCGAAATTGAGAGCGTTCTAAATCAATTCGTAATTAATATGACGATCGGCAATAAAAACACAATTGAGATCGCGCGCGATATCCTAAAAAATTACCTAAAAGAAAAGCGCGAAAACATCACGATCGACGAAATCGTGGGCGTTGTAGCGCGAGAAACAAATTGTAAAATCAGCGAAATCAGGAGTAAAGGTCGCACCGCGCCGATCGCCAAAGCGCGTAAAATGGTGATATTCCTCGCGCGAAAACTCACGAAAAACTCAATGCCACACATCGCCGAATACTTCGGTATGAAAGATCACAGCGCGGCGAGCCACGCGTACAAAGCCGCCGAAAACCTCTACGAAACTGAAGCGGACTTTAAAGCGAAAATTGAATTTCTAATCGGGCGCATTACCGAAAACCACGAAAACCAGTTAAGCTAAATGTGTGAGAAACTTTTAGATACAATTCACGTTAGAAACTGTGGTAAAAAGAGCGGCGAAAAGTTAATTTCACATTTTCACGCCCTCTAATACTACTACTAAGAATTGAGAAAGGAAGACGATGAAAAAATCAGACGGGCTGAAACTCACTTTAAGTAAAGAGGTTTTGGAAAACGCTTTGGCGACTTTGCAACCTTTCGTAGAGAAAAAGGACGCTACCGCGATCACCTCTCACATATTGTTTGAGGTTGAAAAAGATTCTCTTATCCTCAAAGCGAGCGATTTGGAAATCGGGCTAAGCGTAAAAATTTCGGAATTTACCGCTAGCGGCGATGGTAAATTCACGGCAAGCGGCAAAAAGACGCTTGATCTGGTGCGCGGCTTTAGAAACGACGGCGAGATCACGATTGAAGTTAATGGCGAAAACATCACGATCAAACAAAAAAAGGTCAAACACAAATTGCCGAGCATGGAACCTGATATGTTCCCAAATAAAGAGTTTAATTTGGATTCTATTGAACAAAGCGAGCTCACGGTTAATAACGAAAGCCTAATCACGGGAATTAAAAAAATTATTCCCGCGATCGCTACGAATAACCCAAAATACGAGGTAAACGGAGCGTTATTCGATATTCGCGACGAAGCGATTAACCTTGTATCAACCGATACGAAGCGCCTTGCGGTTTTCAAAATCAAACACGCGGGCTCAAATAAACCAAAACAAGTGATCATTCACAAAAAGGCGATCACCGAGATTCAAAAAATATTTTTAGACGAGATTAAAATGTTCTATGACGGGACAAATCTCACGATCAAAAGCGGTAATTACTACTTTTTCACGAAAGTAATTAACGGTAGGTATCCCGATTATGAGCGCATTATCCCGCGCGAACACAAACACGTTTTCACATTAAATACCGCCGCGTTTATCGAAGCTATTGAGCAAGTGAGTATTTTAGAACCGCGCATTAAAATCACATTCAAAAATGGCGAAATTGATTTTGCCAGCGTTGATGACGGTAATGAGAGCTCAGAAGCGAGTATTGAAACGGAGATCAAAATAGATGAGCCGCTTACAATTTCGCTAAATAGCAAGTATTTTTTAGAGTTTTTGAAACACTGCGACGGCGAGACATTTGATATGAAGATCAACGACGCAAATGTGCCTTTCACATTAGAATCCGGCGACTTCACAACGATCACAATGCCGGAATTTTTATAATTTTTTACAAGGTTTTTAATGAGTGAAACGACTAACTACGGCGCGGGGAACATCAAAGTATTAAAAGGTCTAGAGGCGGTTAGAAAGCGCCCTGGAATGTACATCGGCGATACAAGCGTCGGAGGACTTCACCACCTTGTTTATGAGGTGGTGGATAACTCTATAGACGAAGCGATGGCTGGATTTTGCGATGAAATTATCGTTACTCTAACTAATCGCGGCAGTACGATCGTAGCGGATAACGGACGCGGGATTCCGACTGACATTCATCCTGAAGAAAAAATCAGCGCCGCAACGGTTGTTTTAACTGTTTTGCACGCGGGCGGAAAATTTGACAAAGATACTTACAAAGTCTCAGGCGGCTTGCACGGCGTAGGGGTTTCAGTTGTAAACGCGCTTTCAAAACACTTGAAAATGACGATTCATCGCGATCATCAAACTCACGAACAAGAGTTCGAAAAAGGTATTCCCACATATCCTTTAAAAGTTGTAGGCGATACGAAAAAGCGCGGCACAACGATAGAATTTATTCCTGATGATTCAATTTTTGAAACTTTGGAATTTAACCGTGAAATTCTCGCGAAAAGGTTTAAAGAGCTTTGCTACCTCAATCCAAAGATTAAAATTACCCTTAAAGACGAGCGAGATGGTAGCGTTGAGTCGTTTAAATTTGAAGGTGGTTTATCGCAATTTGCAACCGATCTAAATGATGCAAATCCGCTCTGCAAACCGATCTACATCAGCGATAAATTAGAAGATATTGAAGCGGACGTAGCAATCCTATATAATGATTCTTACGGTGAAAAGTGCCTAAGTTTCGTTAATAACATTAAAACTCCAGATGGCGGCACGCACGAAGCGGGCTTTCGCGCGGGTCTTACTCGCGCGATAACGGCGTATATTGAAAAATATGCGAACGCGAAAGAAAAAGAGATTAAAATCAGCGGCGACGATACGAAAGAAGGCTTGATCGCGATCGTAAGCGTGCGCGTTCCAGAGCCGCAATTTGAGGGACAAACAAAAGGCAAATTAGGTTCAAGTTATGTCAAACCTTTGATCCAAAAATTTGTCTATGAAAAACTCGCGATCTACTTTGAAGAAAATCCAAATGACGCGCGTTCTATTATGCAAAAAGCTCTTTTGGCGGCTCGCGGGCGCGAAGCGGCTCGCAAGGCGCGCGATTTAACGCGCAAAAAAGAGGGAATCGGTACTGGAACTCTTCCGGGCAAACTCGCCGACTGCCAGAGCAAAGACCCAGAAACAAGTGAAATTTACCTTGTCGAGGGCGATTCCGCCGGCGGATCGGCAAAACAAGGTCGCGATCGCGCTTATCAGGCGATCTTACCTTTGCGCGGTAAAATTTTAAATGTAGAAAAAGCGCGTCTGGACAAAATCCTCTCAAGCGAAGAAATTAAAAATATGATTACCGCTTTTGGTTGCGGCATAGGCGAAGAGATGGATATGGCGAAACTGCGCTACGGCAAAATCATTATTATGACGGACGCCGATGTAGATGGCAGCCATATTCAAACGCTTTTAATGACATTTTTCTTCCGCTATATGCGCCGCTTAATTGAAGATGGTTGCGTTTATCTCGCGCAGCCGCCGTTATATCGCTACAAAAAAGGCAAAACCGAGATTTATCTAAAAGACTCCAAAGCCCTCGACGAGTATTTAATAGAAAACGGTATTTCGCAGTTTGAATTTAAAGGCATCGGCAATCGCGAATTAAAAGAACTTTTAAAGATCGCGGCGCATTATAGAAGCGTTCTATCCGAGTTAGAAAAACGCTTTTCGTTAACTAAACTTATGCGTTTATTAGTAGAACAAGATTCTCTTTTAGCGTTAGGTAATAAAGAACTTTTTGAAGAAATAAAAAAGTTCTTCGCGAAAACGGGTTACAATTTGCTCAATCATACGATCGACGAAAGTAATGTTCAATTGTTCGTTCAGACTGAAAAAGGTTTGGAAGAATTATTGATCAACGATGATCTCTTTTCGCACCAGCTTTTCGGCGAGGCGAAGTATGTTTACGAGCGGCTGACGGAGCGCGGACACTTACATTTGTTTGATGGGCGCGATATTCTTGACGTTTTGAGCGATGTTGAGGAAGCGGCGAAAAAGGGCGCATATATTCAGCGATACAAAGGCTTGGGCGAGATGAACCCCGAGCAACTTTGGGAAACGACAATGAATAAAGAAGTTCGCCGTTTATTGCAAGTTAAAATTGGCGATTTTACAACCGCAGGCGATAGTTTTAATTTGTTTATGGGCGATGAGGTTGAACCGCGCCGAGCATATATTGAAGCGCACGCGAAAGATGTAGCGCATTTAGATATATGATCTCGTGCGATCTAATTCTTTTTTTCTACAACGCAGCGTCCATAAGCCGCTGGAATGATTATCCGCGGTTTGTGGATTTGAATGAATTAGACAAACAATCTCATAAATTCGCGATCGCATTTTTTTTAGCGACTTACGAAGATGATATTGATCATCAAAAGTTAATCGAAACAGGCATATTTGAATTTTTGCGCCGCGTAATCGTTACCGATATACGTCCCGACGTATTTCGCGAAGTGTTAGCGGAGAAGCAAAATGAGATTAACGAATGGATGTTAAATAAGATTGCGATCTATTTAAAAGATCAAGAATTTCTTCGCAAAATGACGCGATATTTTTCAGATGAAAACTTCTACAAAAAAGAGCGCAAATTACTAGCCGCCGCGCATTATTTAGCAACGCGCTGGGAGTTTAATATAGTTTATCAAAGTTCTATGTTTTTAAGCGATATCAATAATGTGAAAAAATCAATTGAAGAAGAGATCGCAAATTTTTCTGATTTCAAAGGCGTAGTAGAGATCGGATTAAACGGAAAATTAGCGAAAATAATTGATCTTTGCGGTCGTTTGAGATTTCAAATTAGGTGGTCGCAGACGCCAAGATTGCCTAAAACGAGCGTGCTTGGACATCAGTTGATCGTAGCTTTATTTTCATACTTTTATTCAATTAAAATTAACGCCTGTAAAACTCGTCTTGCGAATAATTTTTATTGCGCGCTTTTTCACGATTTGCCGGAGGTAATGACGCGCGATATTATCAGCCCAGTTAAATACGGAGTGGGCGGATTAGATCACCTGCTCGCAAGTTATGAAATTAAGTTAATAAACGATGAAATTTTACCGCTTGTACCCGATAAAACAAAATCGTGGTTTTCATATATTTTAGGGTTGTTAAACAACGGAAAAAACGAGTTCGCGAATCGCGTATTTGAAGAGTATTTTGTGCGCGTCGTAGACGATCCGCAAAAATATAACGAAGATAGATTTAATACAATAGACGGCGCGGCGTTAAAGGCTTGCGATCATTTAGGCGCGTTTACCGAAGCTTCTTTATCTATCAGTTACGGCATTAGAAGCAAAGAATTAGAAAATGGATTATCATTGTTAAATCAATACAAAGAAATCGGCGCGATCGGCGGCGTAAATTTCGCCGATCTTATGCGCGATTTTCAAAATATGTTGCGCAATGAAAAGGTTTGGTAAAAAATGGACAAGAAACAATGCAAAACATTTGAAATTGGCGACGGAATGAAATCAATTTGCGTTTCCGACCGTTATTTCGCGGAGTTGGAGGAAGATAAAAGCACACTGCTTTTATATAACCCAAAAACGAACGATGTTTGGATTAGAATTAGCGTAACAACCGTTGAGCTAAAAGACAAAACGGAAAATTCGATGTTTGATCATATTATCAATTTAGCAAAAAAACAAAAGAAGAAAGTAGAAATTGTTAGCGACAAAAGTTATATTTTTGAATTTCAACAAACAGAAGAAGACGGCGACCAAATTATTACTTATTTTTATCAGATAGGCTATAAATACAACAGTATTTTGATAAGCGTTACTACTTACTTGGAAAACTCAACGACTGAAACTTTCAAGTCGCGTTTGGCTGAAATTCCCGAATATATCGCCTCAATAAAAGAAATTTCATTGGATAAACAGAATTTCTTTGATCTAACCAATGACGATTGCCTTTATATTAACAAACGAAGCGCGGAAATTTTGGAAATAACAGAAGAAAAATTAGACGATTTTCACGAGAGAGGCGAAACATTAAAAACAATTCAAAAATTTTTAGATAACAAAAAATTTAACGCTGAAAATACGTTAGAATTACAGTCGTTAGGAATCGCTTTTGGAGATTATATTCAATACAAATATCCCAATTTTCAATGGAATATTATACGCGACGAATACGGCAGGGATTTTTGTCTGAATTATGCCAAAACAGCAATAACAATTTTTCCACAAACAATGATTTCAAAAAGAGTAGAAGACGCCGAAAAAATCAATATTGAGAGTTTGTTAAGCGGACTTTTAAAGATTGTGAAAGAGATAGATGAAAAAGGAAAATAGAAAAAAACGCTTTGCTACTAACGCGAGCGTAGACTCAGAGCAAAAATTAAAAATATCTATGACAGATACAAAAATATACGCTTGGATATTTCTAACAGTTCACGAGCAACCGACTTTCCTCAATGAAGTTCTTTGGAGAGCGGACGGCATAAATCATGCAATACCAATGTTGGAAGAATTACAAAATAGTTTTGGATGGCTTCAAGCGCAGGGATTTGTAAGAAAAGTAGGTAAAGAATATTTGCTTACAGAAACAGGGGCTACACTAAAGAAATCAATTTCTCACGGAAATATTTTTAGCGTTTTGGATAAAATTACTGAAAAGTTTTCACAATTGCCTGAAATTGGTTTTACTCCAGACGCTATAACAGAAAAGGAGCTTGACGCCGCATATAAACTTAACAGGAAATAGTTCAAAGAGGCAATGCGCAAATTTGACGAAGAAGAAAAATAAAGGAGATATTATGCCAAGAGCTTTTTATAAAGAGAAAAAAATAATCGGAAAAACTATTGAGACGCCGGTGATAAATTTACTTAATTTGGACAGATTATTCAGAAACCGTTCCGAATTAGAAAAATTAGGCAAACTCAGTAATCCAAATTTTATAAGTTTTACAATGATTTTTGCCGACACGTTTTATATGAATGGAAAATGTTATTTCCCAAAACAAATGCTTTTTTGGGATAATACGGAGTCTGACCCCTCCGAGTTTTATTTTATCGCTATAATTGATGATGAAATAGAGATTAAAGGTATAAAAAATGCCAAAAATATCGAATGGTATGATATGTCGGAGGCATATTTTGAAGTAGATGGCGAGCAGATAAAGAAAATTGAAACAACTATTGAAACTCTTTTAAAAAATATGCCGCAACCGCAAAAAATCGCAGGAATAGAAATTGACATTAAATATGTTGAAAATTTATTGGAAACGCTAACGCTTGATAAAGGCTTCTCAAAGGATATTGTAGAGATGGCTTATTCCCCTACGGACTATTTTGAAAAAAACGAAAAGAAATTAAGGGAATACGAAATTTTAGAACCTTCCAAAAATATGTATTTAATATATCTTGTTTTGCTTTTGGAAGAAAACGAAATAATGAGAACTGTTGATTGGAAAGAGGAGTATTCAGAAGTACTGTATGCTTTAAATGAATTGAGCGGTCTCGAATTTGAGAGCATTGATGAAAGCAAACATGAACGCAGCACCGCGGGGAAAATCCTCTCTTCGTTAAATGAACAAGTTGAAAATAAAACAAATAAAACCATATTTTGCATTGATACAAACAGCGATAGTTATTCATTCGGTTTGATAGAAAAAGATAAATTTAAAGAGCTGAAAAAGGCTGGTAAAAAATTGAAAATTGAAGTATATCAACCAAAAAAATAAATAAAACGCGCTGTTGGCAATAGACGGTTTGGCGCACAATATGACGGGCGCGGATCGCGCGTCTTTTATAAAACACAAAGCGGCGCGATCTAAGACGTTGGCTATAATGACCTATACAAATAAAGCAAAATTTGCCGGGCGGGATCGTTGAATTGGAATGCGGCGAAAGCGGGGGATAAATGAAATACGGAGAAAAGATCATTAAAGAGTTTAATCCCGCGCGGGATTTGGAGCTTTGGGATAACCCAAATCCAGAAAACAATATGGCGATTGAGATAAGTTTGCCCGAATTTACCGCGCTCTGCCCGCGCAGCGGCTATCCTGATTTCGCGGCTATTAAAATTGAGTATGTGCCAGATCAAAAAGTCGTGGAGTTAAAGGCGTTGAAACTCTATATAAACTCGTTTCGCGATCAGCATATTTCGCACGAGAGCGCGGCGAATACGATCTACAACACCCTCAAAACCGCGTTAAAACCGCGCCGATTGAAACTCACGGCGGATTTCGCGCCGCGCGGTAATGTGCATACGATCATCACGATCGGGAATTAAATTAGCTTTTGCAATTCGGCAAAAAAGTCGCGCAAATTCGCGGGCGATTCGCGCAAAATTACGCGAAGTTGCGGCGTTTTTGTAGTCGGCGGGCGGATCGCGCCTACCAAAAAGCCGCGTTTTAGCAATTTTTTTTGCAAATCCACCGCCGCTTTTGACGACTTAACCGCGATCGGCAAGATTAAAGAAGGCGTTTCGTAGCCAAACTCCGCCGCGATTTGCCGCGCCTTTGCCGCGCGGAAACGCAAACTTTTTTCATTCCGCGCGATAAACCGCGCCGCTTCCAGCGCGAACGCAATGTCGAATAAACTAGGCGCCGTGGAGTAAATTATCGGTTTCGCTTTTGTCGTCAGAAAATCTATGATCTCCCGCGCCGCCAAAATATACGCGCCGTAACTGCCGAATGCTTTGCCGAGCGTGCCAAGCCGCACAATTTGATACTTCTCGCCCGAACCAAGCCCGCGATCCGACAAAAAGCTTTGCCCGTTGATTCCGCGAAATTCGCCGCCAAGTTCCGCGCGGTCAATTTCCTTTGCCGCGAGCGGCGCGGTTTCATTGGCTTCGGGCGCAATCTTGTAATAATCCAACACGCCGTTTAATTTCGCGCCCAAAACGCCGCCGCTGTGCGCTTCGTCCAAAATCACCGCCGCGCCGAAGTCGCGCGCCACGTTAAAAATTTCGCGATCGGCGATCGCGCCGCTCATACTATAAACACCCTCAATCGCGACAAAAATTCGCTTTGGCTTTATTGAGACCCGCGCCGCCAAAAGTTTGGATCGCAGATCGTCAGGCGAATTATGGGCGAAAAACTCCGCCTTAGACCTCGCAAGCCTTGAAGCCAAAAGCCCGCTGGCGTGAAATTCTTCGTCAATCAGCAGCAGATCGCCCTTTCGCGCCAAAGTCTCAAAGAGCGCGATATTGCCCAAAAACCCGCTGCCTATCACGATCGCGGCTTCAAATCCGTGCCGTTTCGCCTCGAAATTTTCAAAGTCGCGGTGGATTTGCGTGTAGCCCGAAACAAGCTGCGAGGCTTTCGCGCCGAATTGCCCCGCGCGGCGCACACGATCAAGGGCGCGCTCAAAAATCCGCTCGTTGCTCGCCAAACCTAGATAATCGTTGCTCGCCAGATCAATCAGATCGGGTGAAAAAATACAGCGTCGCCGCAATCTATCCGCCCTCGCGAGAGCGTTTAACTCCTCTTCAAACATCGGATCGCGTCAAGCCTTAAACAACCCGGCGGTCAAATAGCGTTCGCCCGTATCGCACAGGATCGTAACTACGCGCTTGCCCGCGTTTTCTGGGCGTTTTGCGACTTCCAGCGCGGCATAGACATTCGCGCCAGCGGAAATCCCGACCAGCAAACCCTCTAATTTCGCGATCTCGCGCGCCGTGTCGATCGCCGCTTCGTTGTCAACTTGAATGATCTCGTCAAAGAGTCGCGTGTTCAAGACTTTCGGTACAAAACCTGCTCCGATTCCTTGAATTTTGTGCGGACCAGGCTTGCCGCCGCTCAAAACAGGAGACGCGGCGGGCTCTACGGCAACGATTTTAATCGCGGGGTTTTTCGCCCTCAAAACCTCGCCCACGCCCGTTAAACTGCCGCCCGTGCCGACCGCGGCGACATAAATATCCACATTGCCGTCCGTGTCGCGCCAAATCTCTTCGGCGGTCGTTCTGCGGTGAATTTCGGGGTTCGCGGGATTTTCAAATTGTTGCAAAGTGATAAAGTCGGGGTTTTGCGCGACTAATTCCTCCGCGCGCTTGACCGCGCCATTCATTCCGAGTTCAGGCGGCGTTAATTCAAGTTTCGCGCCGAACGCGGCTAAAATTTGCCTGCGCTCCAAACTCATTGAAGCGGGCATCGTGAGAATTAAATCAATGCCCATCGCCGCGCTCACGCTTGCCAGCGCGATTCCTGTGTTGCCGCTGGTGGGCTCTACGATCGTAGTCTTGCCGATCGTGATTTTGCCGTCTTTGATCGCGTTTTCGATCATATTAAAACCTATGCGATCCTTGACCGAATGGGTCGGGTTCATAAACTCCGCTTTGCCGAGCAGATCGGCTTTCACCCCCGCTTGCGCCGCGATTTTGGCGAGGCGCACAAGCGGCGTATTTCCTATGAGTTCGGAGACATTTTCAGCGATTTTCATTGCTTTTCCTTTATATAACGTAGTTTCCGGCGTTCGCGAGGCACTCGTCGCGATCGGCGATCTCTTGCAAAGAGACCGACAAAATGCTCTCGACTTGGCGATTTACGTCGCCCCAAAAGTCTAATAGCGCGGGCGATCCGCCGTATTTTTCAGGCGATGAAATTTCGCTTTCCATCGTCCTTAAAACCTCTAAAACAGTAATTTTTTCCGCGTTTTTTCCCATTTTGTAGCCGCCTTTCGTGCCGCGCACGCTCTCTACTAACCCCGCTTTTTTGAGTTGCGTGAGCAGGAGTTCTAGGTAGTTTTGCGGTATTTGGCTGGCTTCGGCGATTTCTTTGATCTGCGCGAGGCGGCAACCCTGCCGCGTCAAAAAAAGCATTGCCGCGAGCGAATATGCGCCCTTTGAGGTTATACACACCATTTTGATCCTTTCCGCGTTTGATTGGCAAACACCTTTTACGAAGTATAAGCAAACTTTGCTTAAAATACGCTAGCAAATCAATTGAATTACTAGGTGTTATCTATGGCGGAAGAGAAAAAAGTGAAAAGAGTTTTGGTGGCAATGAGCGGCGGCGTGGATTCGTCAATGTCGTGCAAATTGTTAATGGAGCAAGGCTACGAGGTTGCTGGAGCTTATATGAAGCTCCACGATCGGGACGCTTCGCACGAGGCGAATATCGCTTCGGCTTCGCGCGTGGCGGAGTTTTTGGGCATTGAATTTCGCGTTTTGGACAAGCGCGAGGAGTTTTTGGCGCGGGTTTATACGCCGTTCATTAACGAATATAAAGCGGGGCGCACGCCGAACCCGTGCGTTTTGTGCAATCGGAATTTGAAATTCGGCGCGTTTTTGGATTACGTGATCGCAAATGGATTTGATTTCGCCGCTACAGGGCATTATATACGAAATGACGGCGAATTTTTCTACGAATCGCTTGATAAAAGCAAAGATCAAAGTTACTTTTTGTTTAATGTTAAAAAAGAGGCGTTAAAACGGCTGATTTTTCCGCTTGGAAATATGGTTAAGAAAGATGTTAAATCAATTGCCGCGAACATACCAGAGTTAAAATTTCTCGCCGATCGCAAAGAGAGCAGCGAAATTTGCTTTGTGGAAAACGACTATACCGAGATTTTGGCGCGCCATTTTCCGATCAACGCTTTGGGCGAAACGCTTGATTTGGAGGGAAATGTGATCGGCGATCATAAAGGCTATATGAATTACACGATCGGCAAAAGGCGCGGATTTTACGCAAAAGGCGCGAAAAAGGCTATGTATGTTAAAGAGATAATTCCCGAAAAAAATCAGATCGTAGTTACTACGAAAGAGAACATTTTTCAAAGCGAATTTTTTGTGAAAGATATAAACTTATTTTTCACGCCGCAGAACGATGTTTTTGAAACTGAGGTAAAAGTTAGATACCGAAATGAAAAAAAGCCCGCAAAAGCGCAGTTATTAGGCGAAAATCGCGCGAAGATCGTATTGCGCGATCCAGAGTTTGCGATCGCTGGCGGACAAGCGGCGGTTTTCTACGAAAACGACAAACTTTTAGGCGGCGGGTTTATAGAATAATCGCAAAAAGGCGAATCTGTTAAGCAAACTTATATTCGCGCTTGATCGCGAGATACATTAACGCCAAGCCCGTAAAGGCGAGAAAGAGCAAACCCGCAAGTTACTCTCGCTGCGAAAAAGCCAAATTGATAGCCCCAGCATTTTTTCTTTTGACAGGTTTATTTCAAGCCCCGCAAACAGAAGAGCTCCGAGCGGGCGAAAACGATATTTAACGAGACTCCTTTTGGCGGCGTAAATACCACTTCCCGCTAGCATAAAAATGCCGATTTTGTTTCTCGCTATAATGCGCCGAATGAAACGCATTCTGATATTTCTGACGCTTTTTTCCGCCGCGCTCGCGTGCAGCGGCGACTGCCTTTCGTGCCACCCGAAACTTTCGGGCGAAATCGGGCGCGATTTAGATCATAAAACGCTTTCTGCCTGCGTCTTGTGCCACAAAGATGTTGAGAACCCCAAAGCCGAATGCGGCGGCAACTGCCTTTCGTGCCACGTCAAAGTCGGCAAAGAGACGCGCGAACACGGCGCGTTGGAGGGGTGCAAAATCTGCCATATCACGAGCGGGGGCAAGAGCAATTTTGTCAATAAAATGTTCGGCGTCGAAACATTGGAAAAGAAAATACAAAACTACAAATAATAAAAATGAGCAAACAGAAACAAATTATCAATATGTTTGACGAAATTTCGCCGACTTACGATCGCTTAAATCGCGTTTTAAGTTTCGGCGCGGATAGAGCGTGGCGCAGGAACGGCTGTCTTGCGGCTTTTCGCGCGTTTTTGGGCGGCAGGGAACAGCGCGATCATAAGGCGCGTTTGCTCGTGGATGTCGCGACCGGCACGGGCGATCTGATATTTTTTTGGCGCGCGGCGGCTAAAAAAGCCCGTGTGGAAATCAAGCGCGTGATCGGCGTCGATCCCGCGAAAAAAATGCTTGAAATCGCCGAGAAAAAGATCGGCAAAGACGCGGAATTTATCGTGAGCGAGGCGGTGAAAATCCCTCTGGAAGATAATTCGGTCGATTTAATCAGCATTAGTTACGGCATAAGAAATGTAGTTGAAATCGATAAGGCGATCAAAGAATTTTATAGGTTGCTTGATTGCGGCGGAATTTTGTTAATTTTAGAGTTTATGTCGCGCGAAAAATTGACTATTTTTGATAGATTCGCGAGGCTTTATATGAAGCGAGTCTTACCCGCGATCGGCAAGTTAATTTCCAAAGACGATTTAGCGTATAAATATCTGCCAGAATCAATTGAAAAATTTTTGACAAAAGAGGAGTTGGAAACGAAACTCCAAAACGCCGGGTTCGAGATTGTGCAAATTAAAGATGAAACTTTTAAAATTTCTACGCGATTCATAGCGCGAAAACCTATGTAAGACAACGCTTAAATGAAACCGCTATCCATCAGCGAGCTCACAGCGCAGCTTAAAACCAGCGTAGAGTCGCAATTTAGTTCTATATGCGCGCGCGGCGAGGCGGGGCGCGTAACCTACCACCCCAGCGGGCACTGCTACTTTTCGCTTAAAGACGCGGACGCGACAATTGACGCCGTGATCTTTCGCTCTTCGCTCGCCAAAGTGAAATTCCGTATTGAAACGGGCGCGGCGCTCGTAGTTTTCGGCGCGATCAGCGTCTATCCGCCGCAAGGGCGTTACCAGATCGTCTGTCAAAGCGTGGAGCCTGAGGGCGCCGGAGCTCTCGCGCTTGCTTACGAGCAGCTTAAAAAAACCCTCGCCGAGCGCGGCTGGTTTGACGAATCGCTTAAAAAACCTCTGCCGCGCTACCCGCGATTAGTCGCGCTCGTTACGGCGTCTACGGGCGCGGCTCTGCAAGATATGCGCCGCGTCGCGAAAAAACGTTGGAATCTTGCGAAACTGATTTGCGTGAATACTTTGGTACAGGGCGAGGCGGCGGCGGAGTCGATCGCGCGGTCAATCGCGGCGGCGGACAAACTCGGCGCGGACGCGATCGTGATCGCGCGAGGCGGCGGCTCTATGGAAGACCTTTGGGCGTTTAATTCCGAGATCGTAGCGCGCGCGGTTTTTGAGGCGAAGACGCCGACAATCAGCGCGATCGGGCACGAAATTGATTATGTGATTACCGATTTTGTCGCCGATAAACGCGCCCCCACGCCCAGCGCGGCAATGGAAATTTTATTGCCCGATTCCGACAATGAAAAAATGGCGATCGCGGAAAATTTAGACAATCTGAACGCGAAACTCGCCGCGATCTTGTCGAAAAAAACGAGCGAATTAAATCACCTTAAAACATTGTTAAACCAATTAAGTCCGCTCGCGAAAATAGAGCGAAATAAATTAGAGGTAAAATCGCTAAAAAATCAGTTAGATCAATTCTATAAAATTTATTTAAGAGGCGAACGATCCAAGATAGATCATTTAGTTTCGCAGATCGCTATGATAGAAAACGCTAAAAAATTACCGCCGAAAACCGCGCAAATAATTTACGAAAACACCGCGATCGCGGTAGGCGATCTAAAACCTAAAAAAGAGTTCAAAATCACAGATGGCAAACATATCGCGATCGCCGAAGCGATCAGTATCCAAAAATTGTAAAATTAAAGTTTTATTAAGAGCAAATAATTAGCCAGTAAAAAATTTATATAATTCGCAAATTTTAGGATGTAGGGATTTGCGATGAGGGTTACGGAAATTTTGCTTGGTTTGGAGAGCGAGTTCGGCGGCGGCGTGATCGGCGAGATTATAGATCGCGCGGTGGTAAATCGCGAGGGGCTCAAACGCGACATTTTGGAAATGGACATTGTCGGGATTGAGAGCCTGAAAACCGCGGGCGCGGAGCACCTCTCGTTTTTGGCGAACGAACGTCACGTTGACGAGTTAAAAACCACGAAAGCCGCCGCGGTTTTCGTAACCAAAGAGCAAGCGTCTCTTGTCCCCGCCGAAACCGCCGCGATTGTCTGCGCCGATCCCTACCGCGCGTTCGCGAAATCCACCGCGTTCTTCACGCGACCGCTCGCAAAAAGCGAGGGGAAAAAGCCGCGGATCGGCGAGGGCGCAAAGATCGCGCCGAACGCGCGCGTCGGGCTTGATAGCGTCATCGGCGCGAATTGCCTGATAATGGACGGCGCCTACATCGGCGATGATTGCGAGATTGGCGATGATTGCGTGATCTATCCGAACGCCGTAATTTACAACCGCACAAAGATCGGCGATCACTGCCGAATCCACGCTGGAACTGTGATCGGCAGCGACGGCTTTGGCTACGCGCGCGGCGAAAAAGGCGAGCATTTGAAAATCCGCCATTTGGGGCGGGTCGTGGTGGAGGACTTTGTCGAGATCGGCGCGAACTGCGCGATAGATCGCGCCGCGCTCGGCGAGACGCGAATTAAAAGCGGCGCGAAGATCGACAACCTCGTGCATATCGCGCACGGTTGCGAGATCGGCGAACGCTCGCTTATCACGGCGCAGACAGGCTTTGCGGGCGGCGTGAAAACAGGCAAATACTTTGTTACTGGCGGGCAGAGCGCGATCACTGGGCATATAGAAATTTGCGACAATGTGATGATTGCGGGCAAGGCTGGCGTAACGAAATCTATTAAAAAAAGCGGCACATACGCAGGTTTTCCCGCGATTAAGCACCGCGAATGGCTGCGGTTAAACAGCTTCATAATGCGCCAATTCAAAAAATCGTTAGACGAGGCGGAATAATTAACCTTTAAGGCTTTTCGAACGCGCTTAAATTTTCAATTGTTAAAGCCTGTTAGATCGCCATTGCGGGCTGCAACCCGCGCTCTCATAGAAACATAAAATATGAAATTTCGCTTCGCAGCGATAGCCGCTTGCGGCGTTATCGCGAAAAAGCGCGGAATGACGGAGAGAAGCTTTCTTAAAAACTTTAATATCGCTTCAACGCGGATCTTCTCTATCTTTTCCGCGCCCTTTCGCAGTAGAACACAGGGCTGCAAAATCTCGCGCCGAACGCTTTTTAGCCGATCGTGTTAAGCGTCGCGCAATCAACGGGCGGCAGGCAGCTCGCAAATAAGCTCTCTTTGCGCGACTTTTTCTTTATCTCGCGCCTCTTTGCTTTTTCATAAGCGTTGATACAGAGAGCGACAGGGTGCGCGAGTTTGTTACGCGCGTTTTTTCGCGGCATTTCAAAAGGCGTTTGACGCGATCTCAAAATTTTAGAGTTTTTCTCAAAGAGGGGCTATCTGTAGTTCTCTCTTTTCAAAAAATGGTCGTAAGGTTTTAAGAGGTACAATTCGCGCCAAATCCGTAAAATTTGGAAAGTGAAATAATGGAATTTACAAGCGCTTTGTATACAAATGATAATCTGTACATACTAAACGGACTTAACAGCAATTTGGTCGACTTGATATATTTAGACCCGCCGTTTAATACAAAGCGATTTTATTCCGCGCCTGTCGGCAGCAAGTCGGCGGGGGCTTCTTTTAAGGATATGTGGACGTGGGCTGATGTAAACGAGGCGTATTTAGAAACTTTAGCGGGTAGGTATCCGTCGTTAACAAAATTTATAGTATCTGTCGGCGGCATACACGGCAAGGCGATGATGGCTTATTTAACTTATATGGCGCAAAGAATAATTGAAATGCATAGAGTATTAAAAGATACGGGCAGTTTGTATTTGCATTGCGACCCTACGGCTTCTCACTATTTGAAATTATTGTTGGACGAGATTTTTGGGAAGAATAATTTTAGGAACGAGATAGTTTGGCATTATCGCAGATGGACGGGGAAAGCAAAAAAATTCCAATCATTGCACGATATTGTTTTGTTCTACACGAAAACCGATGAATACACTTTTAACGAACAATACACGCCATACACGCAAAAATCATTAAAAAGAAAGCAGAATTATCACACAAGAATAAAAGGCGATGATGTTTTTGTAACTTCCATTGACGAAAAAGGCGTTAGAGAAAATGATGTTTGGGTAGACATTCAGTTATTAAATTCTCAATCAAAAGAACGTACGGGTTATCCAACGCAAAAACCGCTTTCTCTTTTGCATCGTATTATTAAATTTTCCTCAAACGAAGGCGATATAGTTTTAGACCCGTTCTGCGGGTGCGCTACCACTTGCGTAGCCGCGCAGCAACTCGGTAGAAAATGGATAGGAATAGACATTGCCGAACAATCGGTCGGCATACTTGTTGAAAGATTAAGCGACGACGCCGGTTTGTTTAAGGATTTTATCAATACGACAAAAATTCCACAGAGAACCGACATACAGATAATAGAGCCGACAACGTCTGTAAAGGAACGTTTATACAAAGAACAAAACGGTTTGTGCAACGGTTGCAAAGCGCAATTTGAAATTTGGAATATGGAAATAGATCATATTATTCCCAAATCCAAAGGCGGCGGCGATTATTATGAAAATTATCAATTATTATGCGCCTCCTGCAACAAAATAAAAGGCGCGAGACCTATGGAGTATTTGCGTTTGAAGATAAAAGCGCGCGAAGAAATGTTAGGCGAGAAAATTATTTTTGGAGAGTGAAATAATGAAAAATTTGCCAAACGCCTTTTGAATGTCGCGAAAATGGGAAGTCAAATGTCGCGGAAAACACTCCGCGACATTTCAAATTCACACTTACAAATTCTATCTTCTTCGATTCTCTCTCTTTCGCTCGTGATAATTATGATCTCTCTCAATAAACGCGGCGATCTGTCCTATTTCTTCGTCCGTTAGCCTCTTTTCTTGAAGTCTGTTCGGCATTACTTGGGCTATTTTATTCCAGCCGTCGTCTTTAAGCGAATCGTAGTCCGCGATTATATCTACGGTAGCGCCCCTTATTTTTATAAGCTTTGATTTGGGGTGAACGCAGAGCGCCATTCTCGCCACTTTTTCTACTTTTGGAAATCTCCGCTTAAACTCCGCGCCGTGTAAAACGTCCGCGGATCGATTGACTTGCTCGCTAGGAGACCTGCCGCCTTTGTCTTGGATCGGGCGCGCGCTCTCTACAAGATTGCCGTAGTTGTCGTATTTTTCTATGCTCCAGCTATCGCCGATTACGGTTATACGCCCGTTAAGATTTTTGATCTCTATCGCCAAAACTCCGTGCGGACAAACTAAAATTCTGTCTATTTCGCCCTTAAAATTCTTATAACCCGCGATAAAAATAAAATTATCTGGGCAACTCATAAATAAGTCGTCCACTTTTTTCTCACCCTCCGATCCTGCGATAAAGGCTTTCTCATCATCGCTAACATAGACGCTTCTGGAAGCTATATTGACGCGCATTGACCTCAATATCCTGTCGTTTTGCGTTCGTTTGCGCGAAAGCCTTTCTTTCAAATCCGCTTTTTCTTTTTTTAGCGTCATTGTTTTTATAAAGGAAACGATACAACCAAAGATATATCTGAAATAACGTTTGTCTGTCCAGAACAGATCATTTTTTGTCTTTTCTTCGGCAATTCGCGCGTCTAAAAGACGTATTTCTCTATCTGTCCTCTCCTCCAATTCCATATACTCTTTCGTATAGACGCGCTCTTGTTCCTTATACTGATCTTCTAGGTTGCCGATCTCTTTCTCACGCTCTTGCCCTTTCTCTTTTAGGCGCGTAGCGGTATGATCGGAGAGAACTACAATTTTCATTGGGTTTCCTTGTAAATAAGGTAGGTTTCATTGTAAACAGGGAGCGCATAATATCCATTTTATATTTTCTTGTATTATACTGACCTCAAAAGAAGGAGAAGAGATGCAAATACCTAAACAGGTGCAAATCCCTATCAGCAAGGGAATTGCGGCTTTGGCTTTGGCGTGGGTCGGACTCTCGTTTTGTTTTTGGTTGGCTATTCCGCTTGGTTTGTCGATCGCGGGTTATATTTTGGCAACGATCGCGATGAAAGAGGCGGAACAGGCTGAGGACAAACAGGAGAAAAAAATCGCGTTGGCGGCAAGGATCATAAGCGGCGTAACGTTCGTGATCGTGGTAATCTTGATACTTCGCATCCTGCTTATTTGGCTTGGCTTGGTGGTGGTATTTTGAAAAAGTAGTCGCGGCTTACAAATTCGGCGACTTCAAGATATATGACAAAGTCGAAATCTATAACGACAATGAGGATTTGCCCACGATCGCCGTGAAATCTCGCAATCGCTTCAACAAATATAACGAGGTCAAATCCTCTGATGATCGCGAGGTTTTCACGGAGGCAAAAATCAAGTTTGAAATGTTCTAACCCGCCCAAACCGATACGCGCCGCCGCTAAATTTTTCTTCTCTCAACCCACATTTTCGCCGCGACATTTCATACTTGTTTTTACACATTTTGCTGGCGATTAGGACTTTTCTTCTGTCTTTTGCGCGGAGAAAATCGCGGGCGTCAGGTTTTGCCGTTTGCGGCGTAAAGCCGCGCTTTTGCGCCTTTAATTTGCTTTTAACTTGCCGCGCAAGGCTATTATTGCCGCGTTTTCCCACGAGAAATAAGGCTAGCCAAGCTAGCCTCTAAGGGATCGCGAGTTATTTCGCCGCGGCTTTGATCGCGTTTTCCAGCGCGGTTTTGGCGTCCGAAACGGGCTTAAAGTCATTTACTTTTACCCACTTGCCAGGCTCCAAAATTTTATAGGTTTCAAAGAAGTTTTTGATACGTTTGAGGGTGATTTCGGGTAAATCCGAGAGCGATTTGATGTGATCAAATTGCGGATCGACCTTGCTCACCGGCACGGCGATCAATTTCTCGTCAAAGCCGCTTTCGTCTTCCATAATTAAAACGCCAATCAAGCGCGTTTTAATGACGCTTCCGGGCGCTATCGGGTATTCGCCGAGCACCAAAATATCCGCTGGATCGCCGTCCGCCGCGAGCGTGCCGGGTACGAAGCCGTAGTTCGCGGGGTAAAAGACCGTCGAAAACATCACGCGATCCACCACGATCGCGCCGCTTTCTTTGTCCAACTCGTATTTTATGTGCGATCCGTAAGGAATCTCAATGACCGCCGTTACTTTGTCGGGATTCTCTCCCGCCGTTAATTTTGTTATGTCCATTTGTGTAAGACCCTTTTTTTTTACTTTTCGCGACGGCGTAACGATAGGGCGCAAAGCGTCCGTTATCGCGTAGAAAGCCGCCGCTTGCGACCAAAGATTTTAAGTCTTTGGTGCTTCCTAAATTTGCCGTTAGGTTTCCTCCGCGGCGACTGTCGCTTCACGCGCGATCCTGATTGAGGCGAGAATTACAGTTTCATTTTGGATCGCGCGCGCTCAAAAGACCGCGCTTGTGTTTTGTAAGTCTAAAACGCCGAGAAAACAGCCTTTAAATCTTACTCTGCACGAACGCGTTCATCTCCTCTACGATCTCCTCGATCGCGCGCTCGCCGTTAATTTTTTTCAGCAGGTTTTTCACCGAATAAAAGCGGCGAATCTCCTCGATCGGTTCCAAATAAACCTTCATTCGGTTGTTGAATACCTGCTCGTTGTCGTCCGCGCCGCGCGCCCGCCCCAGCACGCGATCGCGCGCCGTCTGCTCGCCCACCTCCACTTCAATCACCGCCGCAAGTTTCACGCTCGGATCGTTTTTGAGCGTGCTGTCTAACGCTCGCATCTGATCTACGCTGCGCGGGTAGCCGTCTATGATGACCGCGTCTTTGTCGCTGTTTTTGATCGCGCCTACGATCGTGCCGACTACGATTTCAAGCGGTACAAGATTGCCTTTGCTGACAAAGCTATCAATCACTTTGCCGCGCTCCGAGCCGCTCGCGACTTCATTGCGCAACATATCGCCGGTGGAAAAGTGCGCGATCTTTTCGGGACTGCCTTTTGCGATCCTGTCCGCGTCCGTAGTTTTGCCGCTGCCGGGCGCGCCGATGACTAAGAATAGTTTCTTCATCTTGAACCTTCCTTTTTTGATTTCGTAGACTGGCAAAGCCTGTCTTTATGACAAGAGGCTTCGCCTCTTGACTCCTCAAAATTTGCCGTTTTGTCCCGCGCGGCAAATTTCGCTCGCCGCTTGCTCTCTTTGTCAGCGATCGCGGCGCGGGTTTTTGCTAAAAGCGCGAAGTTAAAACCGCGCAATTATTAACTCCGTTATTTTGCCGTTTTTCTTATGCGAAGCGAAAGTTCGTTTAATTGCGCCTCCTCCGCCTCCGCTGGGGCGCTCGTCATCAGGCATTGCGCGCGCTGCGTCTTGGGAAACGCGATCACATCGCGAATGCTCGTCGCCCCAGAAATCAGCATTATTAGGCGATCAAGCCCCAGCGCGAAACCCCCGTGCGGCGGCGCGCCGTATTTCAGCGCGTCCAGCAAAAAGCCAAATTTGCTCTGCTGCTCCTCCTCGCCGATTTTCAGCAGGGTGAAAATCTCCTTTTGAACCTCCTCTTTATGGATACGAATACTGCCGCCGCCGATCTCAAAGCCGTTCAAAACGACATCGTAAGCGATAGATTTCATCTCCAGCGGATCGCCGCCAACGCTAGCTGGCATCGTGAATGGGTGGTGAAGCGCGGCGATCTTGCCGTCGTGCGTTTCTTCAAACATCGGGAAATCCACGACCCAGAGGAATTTGAATTCGCGATCGCTCGCAAGGCTCAAAATCCGCGCGATCTCGCAACGCAATCTGCCCATATAATCAAGCACGACTTTTTTTGCGCCCGCGCCGAAAAAGATCAAATCTCCCTCTTTCGCCGCCGCGCGATCTATAATTGCTTTTTGCTCCGTTTCGCTTAGAAATTTCACGATCGGTCCCTGCATCGCGCCGTCTTTAACTTTGATCCACGCCAAACCCTTCGCGCCGAATTTCGCGACAAATTCCGTGAGGGCGTCAATCTCCTTGCGCGTGAGGCGTTCGCCGTTCTCTACTTTCAACGCTTTGATACGGTTTTTGCGCGGCTCTTTGGCGATCTCGGCGAAGACTTTGAGTCCGGTTTTTTCAAAAACATCAATCGCGTCAAACATCGCCAGGTCGTAGCGCAGATCGGGTTTGTCGGAGCCATATTTTTCCATCGCGCTCTCGTAATCAAGGCGCATAAACGGGGTCGCGATCTCAATTCCCGCAGCTTTGAAAGCGTCTTTGAGCAACTTTTCGGCGACCACGATCACAGATTCCTGATCGCAGAAACTCATCTCTACATCGCACTGCGTAAATTCTGGCTGGCGATCGGCGCGTAAATCCTCGTCGCGAAAGCACCGCGCGATCTGAAAGTAGCGGTCAAAACCAGCGACCATTAGAAGTTGTTTGAAGAGTTGCGGCGACTGCGGCAACGCAAAAAATTCGCCCGGATGGACGCGGCTCGGCACGAGATAATCGCGCGCGCCCTCAGGCGTCGGGCGAGTTAAAATCGGCGTCTCTACCTCCATAAAACCTTGCTCCACAAGGCTTGAGCGCATCGCGTTCGCCACACGCGATCTGAGGGCGAAAATCTCCTGCGATTTCGGGCTGCGCAGGTCAATAAAGCGATATTTGAGGCGCGTCTCTTCGGAAACCTTTTCATCGCCGATCGCAAAGGGCGGCGTATGACTTTTGTTCTCAATCGCGAGGCTTTCAGCGACAATCTCGATCGCGCCCGTTTTGAGGCGCGGGTTCGCGAGCCCTTCGCCGCGCGCTCTGACTTTGCCGCTTGCGATCACGACAAATTCATCGCGCACCGCGCTCGCCGCCTCGTGCGCCGCGGGGCTATCCGCTGGATCGCAAACAATCTGAATAATTCCCGATTTGTCGCGCAAATCTATAAAAATCACGCCGCCGTGATCGCGGTAACTTTGAGTCCACCCCGCTACGCTCACGCTCTTGCCAATGCTCTCTACGTTTAATTCCGTTGCATAATGCGTTCTCAAATTCGCCCCAATTTTTGTGATAAAATTTCGGGATTATAGGGTATTTTTACTTCCCGCTTCTATTTCAATAAACCCGCCGATAATATCTACAACTTAAAAGAGAACATCATCGGAGAATTTCTTTGCAGTCGTCGCGTTTATGTTTGCGAGGGGCGTTATTCCCCTCCGAAACGGCGATTGCGGCGCGAGAAATCCGCGATCATTTTGTCTAATTCGGCGGGGGTGAATTCGGGCCACAATGTCGGCGTGAAAAATAGTTCGGCGTAGGCGCATTGCCACAGCAAAAAATTTGAGAGACGTTGCTCGCCGCCCGTGCGCACGAGCATATCTACAGGGGGATATTTCGCGGTGTCGAGAGCGGATTCAATTGAGTTTTCCGTGACCCTTGCGCCGCGGCTCGCGAGGCTTGCGGCGGCTCGCGCAATCTCGTCTTTCGCGCCGTAATTCAACGCCAAAACTTGCGTCATAGCGTTGTTGTTTTTAGTAATTTCTATCGTTTCGTTTATTTTTTTTTGCAACTTTTCATTTAATTTCGTAAGATCGCCGATCGTATTAAAAACAATATTATTTTTTTGCAGGGTTTCTAACTCGTTTTTTAGATATTTTTCGAAGATATTCATTAAGAAATCTACCTCTTTTTTAGATCGTTTCCAATTTTCGGTGCTGAATGCGTAGAGCGTTAAAACTTCTATGCCTATTTGAGCGCAATGCGTGGTAATTGATCTAACTATTTCAGCGCCCTTTTTATGCCCTTCCGTACGATCGGCAAAGCCAAGTTTTTTGGCAAACCTTCCGTTGCCGTCCATAATAATCGCGATATGTTTAGGCTTCATTTTCTAACGCTGTTAAAATTTCGTAAGCGACAGATCGTTTTTCGCCCTCAAAAATATAATTATTTTTACCGAAAAACTCTATTTTTGTCCGATCGCCGCCAAACTCTACGCCGCTTGCGCCTATCACATTCAGGCAAACCGCGTTTAAGCCCTTTTCTTTTAACATTTTTTGGGCGTTTTCGCGCGCCGAATTTTGGTCTGTTTCGGCTTTGAAACCCACGCAGAAAATATCGTCTTTTGGCAAGTTTAATAATATATCTTTTGTTTTGGTTAATGTTAAATTAAATCGATCGCCGATATCGTTCTTTTTTAACTTTCCTTGCGCGATATTTTCCGGCGCGTAATCGCTAATCGCCGCAGCCATAATTAACACGGCTTTTTTGCCTTTGTTGTTAGCGATTTGGGATCGTAAATTTTCATCAAATTCCGCAACAGATCGCGCGGAAATATATTTAATCGGTAAGTTTTGATTCGAGAGCTCTTGATTGGTAGTATTTCCTATAAACACCGCTTTCGCGCCGAAAATATACGCCGCGATCGCCATTGCGGCCGCCATTTTGCCGCTGCTGAAATTAGTAACTCCGCGCACAGAATCTATCTTCTCAATTGACGCGCCGCCGCTAACGATCACTAAGCGATCACGCCAAAAATCGCGCGCGCTCAAAACCCGCGCCGCTAAAGCTACGATCTTTTCGGGTTCAGCCATTCGCCCTTCGCCCGTATCGCCGCAAGCAAGTTCTCCGATTTCCGCGCCCGCGATCACAAAGCCATCATCAATGAGGCTTGTAACGGCGCGTTTGATTGCGGGTTTGGCGAGCATTTCATCATTCGCCGCCGGCGCGAGAATTTTCGGCGCGGCGCAGGCGAGCGCGGTTTGGAGGAGCAAATTGTCGGCGATGCCGCCGGCGAGTTTCGCGATCGTATTCGCGGTGGCGGGCGCGACGACTAAAATGTCCGCCCATTTCGCGTAGCCGATGTGGCTCAGCCCCGCATCCCACCGCTCCGCGCCCTCGCGCAAAACGAGATTGCCCGCGAGCGCCTCGAAAGTCAGCGCGCCGACGAACTTTTCGGCGGCGGGCGTCATCACCACGCGGACATTCGCGCCGTTTTTGATAAAAAGCCGCGCCAAAATCGCGGCTTTATACGCCGCGACCCCGCCTGAAACTCCGATTAAAATTTTTTTATCTCTTAACGGCGAAAAATTATTCATTTCGGTTCGTTTTTGAAGAATTTGTAAAAGAAATTCGCGATGCTTGTTTGAGGCGATCTTGTAAGCACTAAATCGCCGCTGTTTGGGCTTTTTGTTAATGTCGTGCCCGCGCCTATTAAAACATTATCTGGGATCGTTACTGGAGCTACTAGTTGCGTATCCGATCCTATAAATACATTTTTACCGATAATTGTCTTGTGTTTCGCCATACCGTCATAATTACAAGTGATTGTTCCCGCGCCGATATTTGTATTTTCGCCGATCTCCGCGTCGCCCAAATAACTTAAATGCCCGGCTTTCACCTCTTTTAACGTAGCGTTTTTTGTTTCAACAAAATTTCCGATATGCGTTTCATAGATCGCGCATTTAGGGCGGATATGCGCCATTGGTCCTATATCGCTTTCTACGATCTCGCTCTCTTCAATTACGCTATGCGCTTTTATATGCGAATTTTTAATTTTGCATTTGCCTATTATTACAACTCCGTTTTCTAGTATACATTCGCCTTCAAATTCGGCGCGATCGTCAATATAGATCGTATCGGGCAGGCGCATAATCACGCCGCTTTTTGTCAAGATTTGTTTTTTTCTTTTCTGTTGCAAAAATTCGGCGATCGCCAAATCCTCTTTGCTGTTTACACCCATTAAAATTTCTTTATTTCCGCGTACCGCCGCGATTTCAATTCCCGCCTTAAAAGCGATCTCGACTAAGTCGGTAATATAATACTCTTTTTGCGCGTTGTTATTATCAAGTTTATCTAAATTATCGGCGAGAAACTTTTTAGAGAAGCTATACGCCCCCGCATTAACCGATCGCACGAATTTTTCAGAAGCCATAGCGTCTTTTTCTTCTACTATTTTTTGCACCAAAGAGCCGCGCGTAATAACCCGCCCGTAACCGCTCGGATCGTCCATCTCTAAAATAGCGAGAACCATTTCGTTTTCTGTAGAATTTAAGTTATTTATAAATTCCTCGGTAATTAACGGCATATCTCCGTTCAAAACAACAATACGATCGTGTCTGGCAAGCGAAAAAGCCGCTTTAATCGCGCCGCCCGTGCCCGGAAAATTCTCGTGATCTTGTCGTGTGATTCGCAAATTATTATGTGTGATAAAATTCATAAAATTTTCGTTAATATATTTACTGATCGCGTCAAATTCGTGATACAAGACTAAAATCACATCGTTAGAGGCGTTCAAGGCTTCGTTCAGTACAAAATCTATCATTTTGCGCCCGCTGATTTCGTGCATAACTTTGGGCGCGGCGGATTTCATTCTCGTTCCCGCGCCAGCCGCCAAAATAACTATGCTCCCAAACTTATCTTTCATTGTTAAACCTGCTTTTGGGTAAAATCCCGAAATCTTATCACGTCCGCGATTAACGCGCGCAAAAACGGGAAACGCAATGGATTTAGGTTCGGTTGTCGGTTTAGTGATGATTGTCGCCCTTTTGATGATGGCGATGATGATGGGCGTGGGGCTAGAACCCTACCTAGACGTCCCAAGCGTATTGATTGTACTCGGCGGCGCGTCCGCCTCGATTTTGGTTTCGTTCAAATTAGAGCAACTCAAAGGTTTGGGCAGGGTCGTCGGTTTGGTCTTCAAACCGCAGACTTACGACATCGCCTCGCTCATTAAAAAACTTGTCAATTACTCCACGATCGCCCGCCGAGACGGGATTTTGGCATTGGAAACGCCCGCGAACCAAGAGGATAACCTCTTTATGAAAAAGGGGCTCTCAATGGCGGTGGACGGCAACGAACCCGATGTTATCCGCTCGCTTTTGGAGTTGGAAACGGACGCCACGAGCGATCGCCACAAAAGCAACGCGGCGATGCTGGATCAATTCGCCAGCCTTGCGGGATCGTACGGAATGATCGGAACCCTGATCGGGCTCGTGGCGATGCTTGTGAATATGTCCGACCCAAGTGCTATCGGTCCCGCGATGGCGGTGGCGATTATCACCACGCTTTACGGCGCGATTTTCGGAAACGTGGTCGCCGCGCCGATGGCTTATCTTTTGGGCATCAGAAACGGCGATGAGATAATGATGCGAAACTTGATTATTGAAGGAATTATGTCTATTCAAGCGGGCGACAACCCGCGCATTTTGGAGCAAAAACTGTTGGGCTTCCTGCCGCCGAACCAGAGGATAAGCCAGTTTGAGTAGGTCAAAAATGAGTAGGTCAAAAAATGGCTAAGAAAAAAGAACTCCAATGTCCGCCGGGCGTGCCTAGATGGCTCGTGCAATTCGGCGATATGATGAGCCTTTTGCTGGTCTTTTTTATCTTGTTGCTTTCAATGAGCACGATCGACGCGAAGAAGGTCAATGAGGCGATGGGATCGCTAAACGGCGCGTTGAGCGTGCTAGAGGGCGGCACGCAGAGCGAGGTCTCGCGCGAGAGAATGCAGCTAGCCACGCCGATTGTCAAGCAGAGCGAGAGCGACGAGGTCGTCAATCGCGTAACCGTTACGATCAGCGAATTTAACGAAATTATCAGGCGGCAAGGCGGCGAGGAGACGGTGCAGATTGAGGAGGCGATTCAGGGTTTTATGATCCGTCTGCCAGCTGGAATTTTGTTCCGACCTGGGAGCGCGTCGGTTATCAGCGCGGACGCGAAGTTGCTGCTGAAACGAATCGCGATGCTCGCTTCAAGAATGCCCAAAGATATGCGCGTGGTCGTACAGGGGCACGCGGACGATTTGGAGACGGAGGCGGGCAACCCAGAGTTTCGCGATAAGTGGACGCTCTCTACGGCGCGCGCGGTGAGCGTGGTTAAAGAGCTAATCGCGGACGGAATGCCGCCCGAAAAACTCGCCGCCGAAGGGCTTGCCTCATACAAGCCGATCGCCACAAACGCCACCGAAGAGGGCAGAGCGCGAAACCGCCGCGTGGAAATTCACTTTATGGGCGAAAGCAAATCAAGCGAGAGCAAAGCGCCGAAGAGTATTTTGGACGTGCCTTAAACTTCGCGGACGAGCAAAGCTTGTCCGATCACGTAGCTTCTAGTGGAAATCAAATAAATTTTCGTGGATTTTTAGAAGGCTAAATATGGGAACAGCATCTTTGGTTCTGGCGGGGCTCGGACTTTTGCTTTGTTTTTCGGGGGGAATCCCGTTTGGTTTGACATTGGCGACCATAGGTTTGGTTTTGGGAATTATCGCGATGATACAGGCGAATCAGAGCGAAGACAAACAGGCAAAAAATATCGCGCTGGCAGGAACGATCATAAGCGGCGTAACGATCGTGATCGCGACAATTATGATAATTTTCGTGTTTATCGCGATGATCAAAGCGACGGGTTTTATTGGCAATGTCAGCCGAAATATCGAGCGGGATCGCCGCGAGATTGAGCAGAGGCACGACGAGGGGCAACGCCGCGTTGAGGAGCAATTTCAAAAGGCGCGCGAGATTATGAATATGGGACGCGGCGGAACTCAGAATACGCAAGAAGCGGCGGAAGGCGAGCCGATCGAACAAGATGAAGCCGCGCAAGAATCGGCAAGCGAAGAACCCGCAAGCGAACCCGCCCCAAGTAGCGAGTATTTAGGCTTTGTTTTGGGCTCGCAAACCCTTGAAGACGTTGAGGAAATTTTGAAAAAAGCGGGCGCGGATTATGATCTTGGCGGCTATAGAGGTTACGCG
>JAITUT010000018.1 GCA_031286325.1 Helicobacteraceae bacterium | reverse complement strand
GTAGCAAAAGTCTCTAATCCTTTGAGGCTCTTGCAGTAGCAAAAGTCTCTTAGGTTAGCCTAACGGCTAACAACTCCTTTCGCCCCTCTTGCGATCCGCTAGAGGGGCGATTTGTGTTTAGCTCGCCTAAAACCTACATAAATTATTGATTTTTCCGATCTTTTCTCGCGCTTTTGTAATTAAATAGGCGTTAAAATTAGAGCAATACGCCGGAGGCAGAGACTAATGCAAACCAAAACCCACACCGTCCATACTCTTTTAGACGCGTTGCCTTACATTCGCAGGTTTTACGGCGAGACGATCGTAATCAAATACGGCGGCGCGGCGCAAACCGAAACGCGTCTTAAAGACTCGTTCGCGCGGGACATCGCCCTTCTTTCGCTCGTGGGAATGAAGCCCGTGATCGTACACGGCGGCGGCAAATCCATTACGGAATTATCCGAAAAATTAGGCGTGAAAGCGGAGTTCAAAAACGGACTGCGCGTGAGCGATCGCGAGAGTTTGCGCGTGGCGCAGATGGTTTTGCGCGGCGAGATTAACGCCGAGATCGTAAGCTTATTAAACGATCACGGCGCGAAAGCAATCGGCGTCAGCGGCAAAGACGGCGCGTTTGTGAAAGCGACCGCAGTCGAGGGGCTAGGCTACACGGGCGAGCCTAGCGAAGTTAGCTCCGATCTGCTTTTGAAGTTAATTAACGATCGCTTCGTGCCTGTGATCGCGCCGATCGCCGCCTCGCTAGAGACGGGGCACCCAGGATTTAACATCAACGCTGACGCGATGGCGAGCGCGATCGCGGGCGCGATCCGCGCGAAAAAAGTAATTTTTATGACCGACACCCCCGGCGTTTTGGATAAAGAAAAAAATTTGTTGCGATCGCTAAATACCGCGCAGATCGCCGCGCTCAAAGAGGACGGCACGATCGGGGGCGGAATGATCCCAAAAGTTAATTCCGCGTTAGAGGCGCTTGATTACGGCGTGGACAAGGCGCACATTTTAGACGGGCGCGTGGAGCATGCGTTGCTGCTTGAAATTTTCACATCTGAAGGGATCAGCACGGAGATCACGAAATGACGAAAGGAGAGCTCTCTTGCCGCAAACAATGACGCTTGTAATGACTACGATCGCAAATGATCGCGCGGAGGCTTTCGCGGAACTTTTAATACGAGAAAAACGCGCCGCCTGCGTACAAATTTTGCCGGGCGCGAAAAGTTTCTACCGCTGGAAAGGCAAACTTTGCGTAGATAAAGAATCCGCGCTGTTCATTAAAACAACTCCAGAAAAACTCATAGAGCTAAAAGCTTTTTTCGCCGCGAATCACCCATACGAATTGCCCGAATTTCTCGCGTTTGACGCCGCCGCCAGCGAGGCTTATCTCGCGTGGGCGCAAGAGAATTTATAAGAAAATTTATAATAAAACTTACGATATATTTATAGAAAATAAAGTTAATAAATATTATAATTTAACAACCAGCAATAAGAAAAGCTGCGCGCCGAATTTTTAAGTTTTCGCGCAACGTTTTTCGCGCTTCTCTGCGTTTGGCGGGCGGCGAACCCGAAATCAAACTCGCGGCGGGAGAGCTAATTAAATAGAGAGGATAAGCAAAAAAGTAAATTGCTATAATTTTACGAAATTAAAGTTAAACAAGGATCGGATATGCCTCTTTTAGACAGTTTCAAAGTGGATCACACCAGAATGATCGCGCCCGCCGTGCGCAAAGCGAAGACGATGAAGACGCCCAGCGGCGATACGATCAGCGTTTATGACCTGCGCTTTTGCCTGCCGAATAAGGAGAAGATGAGCGCGAAAGCGACTCACACGTTAGAGCACCTTTTCGCGGGCTTTATGCGCGAACATTTGGACGCGGAGGTAATAGACATTTCGCCTATGGGTTGCCGCACGGGGTTTTATATGAGTTTGCTAGGCGAGCTAAAAGAGAGCCAGATCGTAGAGGCGTGGGCGAAGAGTATGGCGGATATTCTGCGCGTTAAAAGCAAGAGCGATATTCAGGATCTAAACGAATATCAATGCGGGACTTACAAAATGCACTCTTTGAAAGGCGCGAAAAAAGTGGCTACGCGCGTTTTGGATCGCGGTATTGGAATTATGAGCAGCGAAGAGCTCGCGCTCAGCGATATGTTGCTTAAAGCGTTTCTCTCCGCGAAGAAACCCGCGGCAAAGCCCAATCGGAAAAAGCCCGCCGCGAAGAAACCCGCGGCAACGATCAGGGCGAAAAAGCCAGCGGTGAAGAGACCCGCGGTAGGAAGCGCGGCGAGAAAGCCCGCCGCCAAAAGACCAACTCCAACTAAAAAGGCTACATAATGTATCTCTTTACCTCAGAAGCGGTGAGCCCAGGACACCCCGACAAGTGCGCGGATATTGTCGCGGACAGCATTGTAGATTTTCTGATCGCGGAGGATTCGAACAGCCGCGTGGCGACCGAAGTATTCGTAGCAGGTAAAAATCTAGTCATCGGCGGAGAGGTCAAAACCGCCGCGCAAATCGCCGAAGCCGACTACAAAAAGATCGCGCGATCAGCGATCGAGAAGATCGGCTACAACGGCAAAAGCTCTTTCAAACGCGAGCAAACTTTACATCCTGACGATCTAAACATTCAAGTTTTTATCAACAAACAATCGCCCGACATCTCGCAAGGCGTAGATCAATCTATCGGCGAAGTCGGCGCGGGCGATCAGGGAATAATGTTCGGTTTCGCCAGCAGCGAGGCGGAGGAATATATGCCCGCGGCGATCAGTTTCGCGCGCGGCTTGTGCGCTTTCGTCTATCGTTACGCCCTTCTTCACGGAGACGAACTCGGCTTGGATATTAAGACGCAAGTTACGATTGACTACGGCAGCAGAGAGAATTTCGTCGCTGCGAAGCCGCAGCGGGTTCATACGATCGTGCTGAGCGCGCCGAGCGTGGAGCGCCTCGCGATTGAAGAGGTGCGTCGGCTGATTAAAGGGCTAATTGACGCCTGCGGCGCGTTGCCGCGCGATCTCTACGATCCTAATAACTGCATTATCCACATTAACCCTACGGGACGTTATGTAAATCACGGACCGCTTCACGACTCCGGTTTAACGGGGCGCAAATTGATCGTGGATAGTTTCGGCGGTTACGCGCCGATTGGCGGCGGGGCGCAGAGCTCAAAAGATTACACAAAAGTTGATCGCAGCGGGCTTTACGCGGGGCGCTGGATCGCGAAAAATATCGTAGCGGCGGGGCTGGCGAAAAAGGCGCTCGTGCAGATCGGATACGCGATCGGCGTGGCAAAACCCGTTTCTTTGAACGTGGACACGCAATTTACCTCGCAGACGAAAGTTTCGGACGAAGAGTTAGGCGCGCTGATCGCCGAGAAATTTTCGCTCACGCCAATGTGGATTACGCGCCAATTTAGCCTCGACAAGCCTGCCGCTGGAGGCTTTTCTTACGCCGATGTCGCCGCTCGCGGGCAAGTGGGGATCGCGGGTTATCCTTGGGAGAAATTAGACGATACGGGTTGGTTTAAGAGTTTATTGAAGTAACTTTCCCGCAAGAGCGGCGCGAACGCAAATTTTGATCGTCGCCTAAATCGTCGCGCGATTTTTATCGCGGCGGTTAAGAGGTTGTTATCGCCCGTTATACGCAATTGCTCCTAAAATCAGTTGAAAATGTTTGATAAAAATAAAATTACGCGCCATACTAAAAGCAAAGAACCAACAATAGAAGCCTTTTAATTTGCCCATAAGAGGTTTGGATCGCGGCGCAATCGTCTCGGCATAAGCGAATATGTATTTTGAAAATTTAGTATGCAACGCCCTTAAATTTATCCGACGCGTATTTTACGAACAAGAGGGTGAGAATGTAATCCTTGTACTGCGAACTGTCCATTTAGCCGCGCAAGCTGCCGCAACTTGCCCAAAGGCTTGAATAAAGCGCGCTTTTCTTAACCGCTATATGATTTTTCTCCGAGTAGTTTTAATAATCCGCATAGATGAACGAAAGATTGTACTTGATTTCAGACTTGACAAGCGCAATATGCGGTTGTCGGCGACTTAGAAATTGATGTTGGCGCGGAAAAACTCCTCCGTAACTTTGAGCGTCAATAGAACTATGATTTTCGCAAACAGCCGCTCGCTTAATTTATGGCGGACAGGGTGGGATTCGAACCCACGATAAGTGTTACCCTATACACGCGTTCCAGGCGTGCGCCTTCAACCGCTCGGCCACCTGTCCTATTATTTAAGGCGCGTATTATGGCAAAAAAAGTATTTTCCACTATAAACGTTTCGCTTTGCAGGTCGGCAAAAGCCAGCCTTTGCGGCAAGAGGTTTTGTTTTTTGACTCCTCGAAAATTACCTCCGCTTTACTAACGCGATCGCGGCGCGAACAACAGCTTTTGTTTGGGTTTCGCAACCCTTAAACGTCGCGCTTCCAGAACAAAAACTTTATAATCCCGCGAAAAATACAAGGAATTTCTAATGGGCAGAGCGTTTGAATACCGAAAAGCGGCGAAAGAAAAACGTTGGGCGAATATGTCGCGGGTCTTTCCAAAACTCGCGAAAATCATCACAATGGCGGCGAAAGAGGGCGGCGGCGATCCCGCGATGAACCCCAAATTGCGCACGGCGATCCTGACGGCGAAGGCGCAAAATATGCCCAAAGACAACATTGAGGCGGCTATCAAACGCGCGAGCGGCAAAGACGCGGCGAGCATTGAGATCGTAACCTACGAGGGCAAAGGTCCGCGCGGCGTAATGATGATCGTAGAGTGCGCTACCGACAACCCCACTCGCACAGTCGCGAACGTGAAAGTCGCATTCGGCAAAAACGGGGGGCAAATCGTGCCGCCGGGTACGCTTTCGTTTTTATTCACGCGCAAGGCGGTCTTTGAGATCGCGGCGACGGACGCGGGCGACGCCGAAAACCTCCAGCTCGCCCTGATTGACTACGGCTTGGAGGATATGGAAATTGACGGCGGCGCGATCTATCTCTACGCGGCTTACACCGATTTCGGCGCGTTAGCGAAAGGCTTGGAGGAGTTGAAAATTGAGCCGAAAGAAGCAAATTTGCAATACATTCCAAATTCGCCGCAGGAGTTTGACGACGAAGCGGCGGCGGAGATAGAAAAACTCGTAGAAAAACTCGAAGACGATGACGATGTGCAAGCGGTTTATACGAATATCGCGTAGCGGTGATAGAACAAATGCTACAATCGCCGCCATTAAAGGCGTTTAATGAAAGTAATTCTGAATGTATCGTTAAAAGAAGGTATTTTAGACCCGCAGGGCAAAGCGACTAAACACGCGCTAGAAACGCTTGGTTTCGCGGGCGTGAATGATGTGCGAATCGGCAAACAAATCGTGATGAGTCTCGCCGCCGCCAACGCCGCGGAAGCTCGCGCTGCCGCCGACAAAATGGCAAAAGAGCTACTGGTAAATGGCGTGATTGAAGATTATGAGGTCGTTTTGCAATGACCGCCGCGATCATCTCTTTTCCGGGCACCAACTGCGATCGCGACACGCTTTGGGCGTTTGACGAAGCGGGCGCAAAGTGCGTTTTAGCGCGCCATACCGAGCGCGAATTGCCCGCCAAATGCGATCTCGTCGTGGTTCCAGGCGGGTTTAGTTACGGCGATTACCTGCGCTGCGGCGCGATCGCGAAAGTTTCGCCGATAATGGCGGCGATCAGAAATTTTGCGGCGAAGGGCGGCAGGGTTTTTGGAATTTGCAACGGTTTTCAAATTTTGCTTGAAGCGGGTTTGTTGCCGGGCGCAATGGTGCGCAACGAAAAGCTGCGATTCATCAGCCGCGACGCCTTTTTGAAAGTTGAAAATACGAAAAACCCCTTTTTGTCGAAGCTAAAAACCGGGCAAATTTTGTCGCTCCCGATCGCGCACGCCGAGGGCAATTACGCGGCGGACGCCGACACGGTTAAAGAGCTTCAAGATAGCGAGCAAATCTTGCTGACCTACTGCGATAAAGAGGGCAAGGCGGAGAATATCAACGGCAGTTCGGCGTTCATCGCGGGGATTTGCAACAAAGCGCGCAATGTATTCGCGCTAATGCCGCACCCCGAGCGCGCTTGCCACAAGCGGCACGCGGGCGGGATTGACGGCGCGGCGTTTATTAAAAGCGTATTGGAATCGTAGTTAATTTTGATCGCAGTTAATTTTGTAGGAAATAGCTGATCGCGATATACGGCGGCTCAAGGCTAAGTCAGGCAGTTTTCTATATTTTTGTTTGTAAAACACATTTAGGAGAATAAAAATATGGAAATTTTACTAAACAATATAAACAAAATTCATACTACTAAATTGGGAATCGCGCGGATAAAGCGCAATTTAGAATTGGAAACGAACGATGTTGTAGATTGGTGCAAGAATGAAATTAAAAAGTCTAAAGAAATTAACAGAAAAGGAAAAAATTGGTATGTATCCTGTAAAGGATTTATTATAACTATAAACGCGCATAGTTATACAATAATAACGGCGCGCAAAAAAGCTTGAAATTATGAAAAATGGAGCGCGATAATGGATATGGAAAAAATAAAAGAACAATTTAGTCGCGTCGCCGCGGAATACGACAACCGCAGGAGATGCTTTATCCCGTGTTTTGACGATTTCTACACGAGGTCGATTTCGTTGTTAAGACACTATAAAAAAGATTTTATGAATGTTGTGGATTTGGGTGCGGGCACTGGATTATTGACGAAAGCAATTTATGAAATGTATCCGTCCGCGAATTACACATTGATTGATGTTTCAGGCGATATGCTGAAGATCGCAAAGGATAGGTTTATCGGAATGAGTAACTTCAATTTCTTGGAATGTAACTATGTTGAGGAGATTCCCGTTAATAATTGCGATTTGATATGCTCCGCCTTGTCAATACATCATTTGAATGAAAATGATAAAGAAAATTTATACAAAAATATCTATTCAAAATTGAGCGATGGCGGCTGTTTTATAAATTTAGATCAATTCATCGCGAAATCCAAAAAAATAGACAATTTATACAATGATTGGTGGTCGGCTTATATAAATAGCAGCGGAATGACGCAGCGCGAAAAAGAAGCGGGGCGGGAAAGGAGAAAACTGGACAAAGAAAACACGATAGACGAAACAATAAATTTATTGAGAAAAGGCGGTTTTGAAAATGTTGAATGTATATATAATTTTATGAAA
This sequence comes from Helicobacteraceae bacterium, assembly GCA_031286325.1. GTDB lineage: Bacteria > Campylobacterota > Campylobacteria > Campylobacterales > SZUA-545 > JAIRNH01. Next base: position 15,949 of record JAITUT010000018.1, on the reverse strand, counting down.
TTCGGAGTGGTAATGGCGGTAAAATGAGAAGTGATACAAAAGGAGAATATAAATGAAAGTTATCGCTGTAAATGGCAGTCCAAGAAAAAATTGGAATACGCATATTCTTTTGGAAAAATGTCTGGAAGGGGCAAAAGAAACAGGAGCGGAAACCGAATTGATTAATTTATATGACATTCAATTCAAAGGCTGTACCAGTTGCTTTACTTGTAAATTAAAAGGTAATTCCGTAAGCAAATGCGCGATGAAAGATGGAATGGAATTATATTTACAAAAAATCTGCGAATGCGACGCTCTTATACTTGGTTCTCCGATTTATTTTTCTTCTGTTACCGGAGAAATGAGATCATTTATGGAACGTTTGCTGTTTCCATATAGTTCATACGAAGGCAAACCGTCGTCTTTTGGGAAAAAAATTAACACGGCGTTTATTTACACAATGAACGCGCCGTCTTTTGCATTGCCTCTGATAGGCTACAACAAGATATTTAGGGGAAACAAAAAATTAATGGAACATATTTTTGGCAAATCTGAATATTTATTATCAACATCGACATGTCAATTTGATGATTACAGTAAATACGCTATGACATTTTTTGACGGAAAAAAGAGGTTAAAAAGACGAGAAACAATTTTCCCAGAAGATTGTAAAAAATCATTTTTACTTGGCAAAAAATTATGTGAAAAATAAAAATGCTGAAACGCTGGCGCTCTGCGCAATAGGTTTATGAAATTTGGCGCGGCGGCGGCAATTAAACGAGAGAAGAAGAAAACGATAAGAGAGTCCGTCGCCGATCTTCGTAAATTCTATCGCGTACGCAAAACACCCTTTGTAAAATTATCGCGCGGTTTTGCGCACGGATTCCAAAATTCCGTTAATCAGCGACGCGGCGTCATTGCCGATAAATTCTTTGGCGAGCTCAACCGCTTCGTTGATCACGATCGGCGCATCCGTTTGCGCCGCGCCAAATTCCGCGATCGCGAGGCGCAAAATCGCTTTCTCAACGCGCCCCAGCCGCTCCATCGTCCATTCCGCAGTGAGACGCTGGGCTATCAAAGCGTCAATTTCCGCGAGCCGCGCGATCGCGCGATCGCACAGATCGGTCGCGAAATCCTTATATTTCTGCGCGATCGGCGACTCCTCCGCGATTGCTTTCGCTTGCGCCAAATCCGATCCCATATCCAGCGCGTAGAGAATTTGCGCGGCTAGAGCCCGCGCGATATAGCGCGCGCTACGCGGCTTTTCACGCGCTACGCCCTGTGCGTTCAGCACGGGTTTTTTGGGCTTTTTTTTGTGAGGCTTTGATGGGACGATCGGTGGTTTTGGTTTTTTAGCTAGTTTCGCCGCGATCGGGGTTTGCGCCGCTTTCACCGCTTTTTTAGACTTGGCGGCGATCGCGGATTTTTTAATCAAAGTAGCGTTTTTGGAGATCGCCGCGCGCGGCTTTGTGGGTTTAGCCGATAAATCCGCTTGTTTCGCGGGAGTAAGAGAAGCGGGCGGGTCTGAAAGGACGTTTTGCTCTTTTTCAGAGCCGCGATCAGGCGCGTTGGCGTTCGTTTTACGAACGCCGTTTTTGTTTGTCATTTGCCGATTTTGCCGAATAGATCAATTAGCTCAATCACGCCCGTCATCGCCTCAAAACCTTTATTGCCGGCTTTGCTGCCCGCGCGCTCAATCGCCTGCTCAATCGTGTCGGTCGTGAGGACGCCGAATGTAACGGGAATAAGCGCGTCTAGCGCCGCCGCCGCGACGCCCTTTGTGGTCTCCGCGCTGACGAAGTCAAAGTGCGGCGTAGAACCGCGAATCACCGCGCCGATCGCCACCGCGCCTGCGTATTTACCGCTTTTGATAACCTTTTTCAACGCGAGCGGCAACTCAAAGGCGCCCGGCACGAGGTAAATATCCAAGTTGCCCTCGCCGCCGCCGTGCCGCGCAAAACTATCTTTCGCGCCCTCAAGTAGGCGATCGGTGATGATATGGTTAAAGCGCGAGGCGACTATCGCGATCTTGGTGTTAGCCGTAAGTTGCAGCGATCCTTCGTATAGCATAATTACTCCTCGCGCGAGCAAAGCTCCCGTTGCGGCAAAGGGCTTCGCTCTTTGAAGCCGCGAAATTTGCCGTTGCACTCGCGCGCATAAATTTCTCCCGTCGCGTTGCTCGCTCCGCGCTCTACGCGATCAGCGGCGCAACGGGAATTATAGGCTTTCAGGTCAGCCGTCCGCGCGATCATTATTCCGCTTTCGCGCCCGCGCGATCTTCTTTAATGCGAGCCGCTTTGCCGCGCAAATTGCGCATATAGTAGAGTTTCGCGCGGCGGACTTTGCCTTTGCGAACGACTTCTATACTCTCAAGCGCCTCCGCGTAAAGCGGGAAAATCCGCTCAACGCCGATGCTGTTCGCGCCGATTTTGCGGACGGTAATCGTCTTGGACGCGCCCGCGCCGCGCTTGGCGATACATACGCCCTCAAAAATTTGCACGCGCGTCTTTTCGCCCTCTTTAATGCGAATCCCAAGGCGGATCGTATCGCCCGCGCCGAAATCGGGGCGCTTGCGATCCGCGATCTGCGCCTGCTCGAATTGCTCTATAAACTTATTACGCATTGTTTTATCTCTCCTTTTTTGTTTCGCGGACGATCAAATTTCGTCCGAAAACCTCAGTTTCCGTTTCGCGTTATAGCGACTTTGGAAAAATTCGCGGATTATATCAAAATGCCCTTAAAGCGTATCGCCGCTTATTGTCTCGTACTCCCAGTTCACAATCCCGCCGAAGTCATAGACATTTTTGTAGCCCAAATCCGCCAAAATTTCCGCCGCCGCCCTGCTGCGCCCGCCGCTACGGCAATAGACTAAAATCATCTTATTTTTATCGCGCAGCTCGGCTTTAGCGCGCTCTTTGAGTTCATACTGCGGAATTAAAATCGCGCCCTTAATGCGCTTTGTCTTAAACTCCTCTGCGCTGCGCACATCAAGCAAGATATAATCATTGCTCGTTTGCATTATTTGATATGCCTTTTCCGCGCTTATCTTCTGATACGTCGCCTGCTCCGCGCCCAAAACGTACGCGCAAACGGCGAAAAAACATACCGCGATCTTAAAAAATCTCATTTAAGCCTCCAAGAGAGTTTGCTAAACGCCGATCGTATCGTTTTTCGCGTTATCCAAACTTTCAATCCCGCGCAGCCGCCGCTCAATCGCGCGCGTGCGCACCCCCGCGTCGTCAATCGCGCCGCTCGCTTCACCCAGTTTCTTTTTCACGCGATCTATCGCCTCTCCAAACCGCCCGAACTCCGCCTTAACTTCGCCTAGCAAACTCCAAACTTCGCCGCTTCGTTTCTCGATCGCCAGAGTTTTAAAGCCCATTCGCAAACTATTCAAAAACGCCGCGATGTTGGCGGGTCCCGCTACGCTGATTTTGAACTTTTCCTGCAACTCCACAACAAGCCCGCGCGATCGTAAAACCTCCGCGTAGAGCGCCTCGCTGGGCAGAAACATCACGGCGAAATCAGTAGTGGCGGGCGGCTGGACATACTTGTCGCGAATGCTCTTTGCGGCGACTTTGACGCTGCGTTCCAGATCGGCGCGCAATTTCTCAATGGCGGCGGCGTCCGCGCCCGATTCATAAGCCTCCGAAAGCCTGTAAAAATCCTCGATCGGAAACTTGCTGTCAATCGGCAGAAGCACCTCGCCGTCATTGTTTCCGGGCAGACGGATCGCGAAATCCACGCGCGCCGCCCCGCCCGCTATCGCGTGTTGCTCGTAGTATTGCTCGCGGCTCAAAAGCTGCTCCAAAATCGCCGAAAGCTGGATTTCGCCGAAAGCTCCGCGCGTCTTAACATTCGTGAGCGCCTGCTTTAGCCCGCCGACATCTTGCGCGAGTTTTTGCATTTCGCCCAAACCTATATGCACCTTTTCGAGGCGCTCGCCGATGAGGTTGAAAGATTCGTTGAACTTTTTTTCAATTGAGCTCTGCAATTTTTCATCGATAATTTTTTGCATCCCTTCGATCTTTTTCGCGCTCTCTTCGCGAATTTCGCGCAACTCCTCTTTGATCGCGGCGCGAAATCTGTCGCTCGCTAGATTTTGCCGCTCGTTGTAAATTTCAAAATTTTTCGCAAGCTCCGCGCGATTTTCGCCGAACTCTTCGCGGCTGGCGCGGTTCGCGCTCTCGATCAAAGTTTCTAGTCGCGTGAAATTCTCTTTTGGGCGAAAGATCAAAAAGATCGCGATGTTTAACGCGCCAATCGCGATCGCCGCCGCGATCAACAAAATGAGCAAATTTGTAGTTTCCATTCGGGAATTATAATAGAGTTGTCAAGAAAGCTTTTTGCCATTGCGATTAAAGCCGCGATGACGAGAAGCGCGACTAGCAAAATTTCGTTATCTTACGCGCTTATGAGAGCTATTATCCGCTAAAACCGCCTTTTCTTTTCAAATTTCTATTTCAATTAGATTTCTTGCGACAAAAAAACATACAATTTCCTCATTCGTCTCTCATTTTTCTCCACTCTCTCCAAAAACCATTGTAACCTCGTAAGTAAAATTCGTCAGCAGGCAAAATTCTTGGATGGTCTTTATAAAATTGCTCAACTTTGTCGGCAAACTCAAACACAATTTTTCGATATTCTTCTTCTGTTATCTTAACCTCCGAACCTTTTTGGGAAATATGTTTAACAAATCCGTCTTTCGTATGTTGAATAGTCCATTCTATCCCTGTGGCGCAACCAAGAACAAGAAAAGGTTCATTTTCCTCTGCAATCATATCATATCCGCAACAGGGTATTAAAAAATTTTCAAAATCATTTATATTATAATCCATTTTCAGTGTTCGCAACAAAAAGAGGGAAGCGGCGCTTAAAGTCCAACTTCCATCTTCAAAATCGGATAATATTTCGTTTCCAATTCTGATAAAAAGTTTTCCGTGCAAACATAAATCCTTTTTATCATTCGGATTGTTTTCATCGACCCAATGCATATCTAATACTTTTATTTCAAGATTATTTTCTCTGTTCGGCTGCGGTTGCCATTCAGTTGTCCCTGTGTTCATTTTCAACCTTTCTTTTTCTTCGGCTTTCATTGCGGTTTTATTTTATGGTTATTCATACTTATACTTTCAGGAAAAATTCATAAAATTGTATCCGCTCTTTGGAGAAAATTCTAATAACTTTTTTCTCTGGAATTTTTCTCTTACCAAACCCACCCATTGAGATACCTAAATTATAAAAATTGATATATCCATTTTTCCATTCTTTCGTTGGAAAGTCAAATTCAGATAATTTTTCTATTACATTTTCTGTTTCAAACAGATTAATGTTATTAATAAATAAATCTACATTTGGAAAGAAGTCAATATTGACTAATTTTTTCTTTTCAAAAATAAACTCAGAAGAACTCCTTATTTCTTTGGTTTGATTTAGGATATTATCAATTATTACGCGAAACGGTTTCCCTAAAATGGCTTTTAAGTCATTCTGGGAAATTCCAAATTTAATTTCTCTGTTATCATCTATTATTCCTATCAATGGTTGAATGATTACGCCCCTGTTAGGCGAAGATTGTACCTTCGCCGCCCCTGTATCTATTCTCAACCTTTCTTTTTTTTCGTTTTTCCCTGCGCTATTCACTTAATTTTCTTTTCCAGCTCCTCGCCCGTAAGCGATCGCAAAAATACCGCGATCGTACCGACGTCTTCAGGCGGCAATTCCACGCCTAATTGAAAAATTCCCATTTTCGCGACCGCGTCCTCCAAAACTATGCTGCTGCCGTTGTGAAAATACGGCGGCGTGAGGGCGACATTGCGCAGGCTCGGCACTTTGAATACATAGCGATCCTCGTCGCGCCCTGTTACATTAAAGCGCCCCAGATCGGACTTGAACTCCGCGCAACTTGCGTAGTAAGAATTTTGTATCGCGGCGGCGTGCGTTTGATTACACTCGCCGCTGTAATAGTCGCGCATCGTGCCGAATTTTTGGTATAGGTTGCCGCCTACGCCCTCGCCTTGGTGGCACGCCACGCAACCGTTTCGCAAAAACAGCCCGTAACCCGTTTGCTCTTCGTTCGTGATCGCCGCGCGATCGCCTTGTAAATAGCGATCAAAGCGGCTCGGCGTGAGGAGCGACTCTTCATAAGTCGCGATCGCGTCTACAATGTTTTGCGCGTTCGGCTTTTCGTTATAGATTTTCTCAAAAGCTTTAACGAGATCGTTATCTTTTGCCAGCTTTGGCAAAACTTCGTCCCAATTGCTCGCCATTTCCACAGGATTAAAGATAGGTCCCGCCGCCTGCTCGCGCAAATCGCGCGCCCGCCCGTCCCAAAATTGCCGAAAGTGCAGGGCGGAGTTATACACGGACGGCGCGTTAATATCGCCGTTTTGCATATCCACGCCGATACTTTTTGCTATTTGATCGGTGCCGCCCTTTTCTAGATCGTGGCACGAGGCGCACGAGATCGTATCGTCGCGCGAGAGGCGCGGATCGTGAAAGAGCGCCGCGCCCAATTGCACCTTCGCCAAATTCAAATTTGTCGGCTTCTCGATCGCTATTATCGGGCTCTCCACCGCTTGCGCCGAACTCTTTTGCGCTTGATCGGCGCGCGCGGCGAGACCACCGTCTTGTCTCGGCTGGTAAAAGTAAATAAAGTAAATCGCGCTCGCCATAGCGATAGTCGCGCTCACAAGAGCCACCAGCCAAATCGCGGCTGAACCGTTTCTTAGGATTTTCACCGATCGCGAATAGTATTTCATAGTGAAATTCTAACTATCCAGAGCTTGCAGAATATCCAACCTTAAATCTTCAAAGTCCTCGATACCTAAAGAAAAGCGCATTAAATTAGGCGAAATTCTCAATTCCGCCTTCTCCTCCGCGCTTTTGAACGGGAAAATCACGAAATACGGCGAGACGATCAGCGATTTATTATCTTGCAAATTTGTGGCGCGGCGGATAATTTTTAGGGCGTCCATAAATTTTTCGGGGTTTTCCGCCTCAAATGTGAGGATTGAGCCGCCCAAGCCAAACTGCTTTTTTGCCAGATCGTAAAAGGGCGAAGACGTTAAAAACGGATAATTTACCGACTTTATTTTGGGCTCAGCCGCTAAAAATTCCGCCATTTTCGCCGCGTTTTCACACGCGCGATCGGCGCGTAAAGCTAAAGTCTCAAGCCCCAAAACCTGCAAATACGCGCTATGCGGCGACAAAACCGCGCCGAAGTTTAAGTAAATTTCACGCTTGATTTTGGCAATAAACGCGAATTGTCCGACCTTTGCGTAGTAATCCGCCAAATTCGGCGACTTTTTCCAATCAAATACGCCGTGATCGATTATCAAACCGCCCAAACTTGCGCCGCCGCCGCTGATAAATTTCGTAGAGGATAAAACCTCAATATGCGCGCCGAACTTTTTCGCGTCAAAGAAATAAAAGGGCGTCAAAGTCGTATCCGCCACAAGCGGAATACCGCGATCTTCGGCGATCGCGGCGATCAGGGCGACGTCGGGAACTTCGAGCCAAGGATTGCTCAAAGTCTCAAAAAATATCAGCCGCGTGTTGTCTTTGATCGCGTTTTTGATCATTGCGAGGTCTAAAATATCCACGAAAATCACATCTACGCCCAAATTCGCGAGCGTGGTTTGGAAAAATGAGAGCGTGTGCCCGAAAAGTTTGTCCGCCGCGATCACGGAATCGCCCGCTTTCACAAGCGCGAAAACCGCAGTCGCGATCGCCGCCATTCCGCTGCCGACCGCCGCCGCGCCCAGCGCGTTTGTAAGCGCGCGGATACGCAACTCGTAATCCTCGATCGTAGGATTGCTAATGCGCGTGTAGATAGGCTTCGCGCTTTTGCCCGCCGCCGCCGCGTTCAGTTCCGCGCAAGTTTCGTAGTCAAACGCGGCGGTTTCGTAGATCGGAAAGCGGCTCGCGCCGAAAGGATCGCGCGGCGAACGCCTGAAATGTATGGTTTTGGTAGTGAAACCTTGCATAATTTTCCTTTTTGACGGCTGTTTCTAAAGACGATTATATTGTAAAGTGATTTAATTGATTTACTATGGTTTATGTCGTTAAGCCTTTTTTGCGCAAAATGCGCGGCTTGCGATCTGGTCGCGGCGCGGGCTTGGCTCGCGCGAGAAAGTAAAAAGTAAAAAGGCTAAAAATGTTTGACGAATTTGATATTGGGGAATTGGCGGCGAAGCCTGCGGAGTTAGAGGAGTTGTTGGCGCGAAATCGCGCCGCGATCGAGAATCTGATTGCGATGCCGAATAAAACTTTCACGAACTTCGCGCGGGCTTTGGCGGAGTTGGACGAAAAGATCGCGCGCTTTATGACGCCGCTTACGATCGCGCAATGCGCCGAAAATTCGCCTGAAACTCAGGCGGCTTACGAGGCGGTTTTGCCGCTTTTGAGCGAATACGAGACAAATTTGGCGCAGAATTTGCGGCTTTTTTCGGCTTACAAAGAAATTTTAGCGGGCGATTTAACGCTGACAAACGCGCAGAAAAGGACGCTTGAATACGCGATCTTGGACTTTGAGTTAGAGGGCGCGGCTTTGGGCGACATAGAAAAATCGCGCATAAAAGAAATTAACTCGCGCCTTGCGGAAATTGACAACGCTTTCAGCCAAAACTTGCTGGACGCCACGAAAAATTATTCGCGATCTGTGGACAGAAGCGATCTCGCGGGGGTAATGGCGAGCGATCTTTCCGCGTTTGAGGACGAAAACGGCGGTTATAAACTTTTCCTTCTGCCGCACGCGTTTATTTCGTTTATGTCCTACGGCGAAAATCGCGAATTGCGCGAGGCGCTCTACCGCGCCCATTGCACGCGCGCGCCTGAAAACGAGGCGATCGCGGCGGAAATGCTCTCGCTCAAAGACGAAAAGTCGAAACTTGTCGGGTTCGCGCACTACGCCGATTATTCTACGAAAACTAAAATGGCGGGTAACGCAAAGAGCGCGATCGATTTTGTGCAAAAGTTGATCGAAGGCGCTTTACCGCAGGCGCGGCGCGAGATCGCGGAGCTTCGCGAGTTTGCCAGATCGCAGGGTTTTGAGGGCGAATTAGCCGCTTACGACTTCGCCTTTTGGAGCAAAAAGCAAGAGATCGCGAAGTATCAAATTGACGAAGACGAATACAAAAATTACTTTGAGACGTTCAATGTTTTGGCGGGATTATTTGAGTTTTTGAAACAACTTTTCGGCGCGGAATTTCGCGAGACGGCGGCGAAAACTTGGAATGAAAACGCGCGAGCTTACGATCTGCTGATCGCGGGCGAGGTCAAAGCGCGGCTTTATGTCGATTTATTCGAGCGCAAAACCAAACGCGGCGGCGCGTGGATGGATAATTGGCAGACGCGATTTGTCGCGGTGGACGGCGCGGTGAATTTACCCAGCGCGTATATCTGTTGCAACTTTCCGTCGCCGACCGCCAACGCGCCGAGTTTGTTGCGCCACGATGATGTCGTTACGCTCTTTCACGAAATGGGACACGCGATCCACCACCTTTTCAGCCGCGTTGACGAGCGGGACGCGAGCGGCGTGAATGGCGTGGAGTGGGACGCGGTGGAGTTTCCGAGCCAATGGCTGGAAAATTTCGCTTACGAGCCGAAAGTTTTGCGCCTTTTCGCGCGGCATAGAACGAGCGGCGAGGCGATCACGGACGAGATGATCCTGCGGCTAAACGCGGCGAAAAATTACAACTCCGCGCTGGCGATGTTGCGCCAATGCGAGTTTTCGTTGTTTGATTTATTGATTCACCAAGCGCCTTTGAGCGCGGCGGAAATTCAAGCGGCTTTGGATCGCGCGCGCGAGACGACCGCACTGATTCGCCCGCCCGCGTATAACAAATTTCAAAACGGCTTTTCGCATATTTTTGGCGGCGGGTATTCGGCGGGGTATTACAGCTACAAGTGGGCGGAGGTTTTGAGCGCGGACGCGTATTTTGCCTTCGCCGATCGCGGCGTCTTTGACGACGGCTTAGCGGCGCGGTTTATGACGGCGGTTTTGAGCGCGGGCGGATCGCGATCTTCGGCTGAAAATTTCCGCGATTTTCTTGGGCGCGATCCAAATCCCTCCGCGCTTTTGAGGCTGTGCGGGATTGAAAGTTGAGGCGCGATCGGCGGTGGGTTTTGAGCGAATTGCCTAACGGCGAAAGAATAGTGTTTTATCAGGTTATCCCGCTACGTAATGAAGAATGGAATATAAATTAAAGCGCGGCGCGATCGCAATATTGGAAAATATGGGCGATGTTGATCGTATTGTTGATATAAATAGAGCCGGCGCGTTTAACTAAAAGCTTTCAGCGCCGCGTCTTTGTTTATAATCCATAAAGCGCGTCGCCCAACAATTAATAATACACCGGATATAATTGTATTTCATCTACTTCAATTTCAATAAATTTGTTTTTTATTTCTTCATTAAACCGCAACATCATAGTACAGTCGTCAATTTCGAGATATTGGACAGAATTGTCGCCCAAATCTATAATCTTTCCGCATATAATATTTTTCCCATTATTATTTCCAATAAAATATTTTTCTTCAATTACCCTATAATTTATTATTTTTCCATATTCTATTTCTACGCAAACTTTTTCATTAATTTGTATATTTTTTCCAACCCATTTTCCAACAAAGACGCCATATTCCGTTTGCGCTTGAACATAAGCGTTGCCTAAATCCTTAATTATCATTATTTCCATAAAAACTTTTCTCCCAATAATACATTTATTTCCCCAAGGGCTTTTTCAATCAAAATTAGAAGCTCCTTGTTCTCAATAGCGGCGCTCTCTTTTATGTATGATCGCAAACAATTTCCCGCTTTCATCAATAGCTCCGTTCCTGTTGAACTATAGTGAATTGCGTCGGAGAGCTTTTCTGCCGATTTGGGATAGCCATTTGTTTTTATAAGCGAAACAATATATTGTAGTTTATCTATTATGTCTTTTTCCGTCTTTTCCGCCGCAGTTTTTTCTTTTATATCTGATTCGTGATATATTCCCTTTGCGTTAATTTTACAACACCATTTAACGTGCGACCAGCACGGATGTCGGGATAAATCGTATTTTATGGCAATTCCGTCGGCGATCGGATTGTCCGATTTTCCGCTTTCCTCGTCGTCCGAGTAAATGCTTACAGGCATTCCCTCGTAAAAAGAAACCGCGTTACCGTCAGAATCAATCTTCGTATCCTCTTTTGACAGAAGCATGATATCTCCCGTAACCATTTCGTTAAAATCCACATATATTCTTGCTTTATCCATAATCAATGCGTCCTTTTATCTTCTAATGTAAATTATTCTTATGCGGCGCGTAGCTAGTATAGCATAATTCCGCAGGAGGTCAAACATAGGCGTTTGATGTTATTAAAAATATGATATATTGATCTCTATGGATATATTTGAAGAGATTAAACGCATAGACCTTAAAGACAAACGGCAAATAACCCTAAACGATGAAGACGATATTTCGTTGTCTGTAATTCGCGACGGTAAAACGGAATTTATTTTTACTCTCCATTATCCCAAGATCGGCGGAGGCTCAATCTCGCTTTCGCCGTCCGAAAATATCTGCTGTTTTCGTATTATTCAGGGCAAAGCGAGGAAGCGTTTACGCTGTTTACAATCGACGCCGCCCCCAAGCCCGCGCTTGAGCCAATTTATGATAGCGGCTATCATTACGGAGAAGCCGCGGATTATTGTTTTTCACAGAACGAAAAGCTATTAATTCAGGCTTTGCCCAATTCTGGTACGTTATGGGATTGGAAATACTACACGGGACAAGGCTTTGCTGAAAATGACGAAGGCGGGAATTTATTTTTTGTTTATGGGCATATCAATATATTAGATATTGCGAAAAAGACAATAAGTAAACATATAATCCGCGTTTATCCGTCGAAAAGTTCTGAAAACTTTCCTGAAGAAAATTACCACCCTTTTATGTTGCCTAAAATGACAGATAAAAACACGCTTAATTTAACAATGCCGCGGGGAAAAGAGACGCTTGTTTTCCCTTTTGACGAGGCGATTGTTTTTAAGTTGCCTTAGCCAGCGCGATCATAGTAGAATCCATACAGATAATAATTAGGAGCGTGTAAAATGGTTTCGATTGAGCAGCTTGAAAAGTGGCACGAAGACGGCAAACACCAGCAAATCATTGACGCGGTTACAGCCATTCCTAAAGACGAGCGGGATTTTGAGCTCGTAAAAAGCCTTGCGCGGGCATATACCAATATGCGGAAATACAGCGTCGCCTATGATTTGCTCTCGGCTCATAAAAGCGAAGGCATAATTGACGCGCTGTGGAATTGGCGAATGGGGCTTTGCCTTTATGAAACGGGCAAACAGGCAAAAGCCATTCCATTTTTAGAGAACGCAATCACTCTTGGCGACGACAATCCTGAAACCAAAAATTATTTAGTGTTGGCGAAAGCGTTTACAACCAGCTTTATTAAGCGGACAAAAATGTTTTGGGATTGGTTTGGCAAAAACGAGAAAAAACTGTCGGAATTTGCGCAGAACCGAAAGCCAAGCAAAGAAGAGTCGGATCGGAGCGTTGAGTTTATCGAGCAAGGCGTAGCTCTGCTCTGCGAAAACCTTCGCTTCAACATTGGAGGCGATCATGAATTTACCTTTGCCGTAGGCGGCAGGAGCGAGCTGTTTTTCCTGCTCCCGTATGTGATCGCCAATATGCCGCGGGAATTTCGGGACAAGTGGACTTTTTTCCCTTGTATGCAGGGAACAGGCGGGCGAAATTTTAGCTTCGGTTTTAATGAGGACGGCGTCTTTGTAGACGCCGAAAACGTTATGGTGTCCGCGACGCCAAGCGAAAATGGCAAATTCGCCAATTTGAAATTCTATGTAAAAGATTTGGAGTCGCTTGAAGAGGAAAAACGTTATAGCTTTTTTTATATTTTTATGGAGCTCACGATCGGAGAAGCGCTTGCGCATTGGCGCGTAGGCGAGGTTAAGTGGGCAGGCGCAAAGTCGGACGATATGTTTCCGCTTACCGCTCTTGAAAAATGGACGCTTGACAACCTGTGCGAAAACGGCAAAGTCCCGGACCCTGCCGACGCGTGGTTTACCTACGAACGAGAACCCGATGAACATCCGCGCCCCCGCCATGACATTATCGTCGGCAGCGCGAGTTGCGCGGCTATTTTACGCGGTTATTATCACAATGAAGACGAAAGTTTTTTAACCTTTGCAGGTTTCGGCGCGAAGCCCGCTTTCCTTTACTACAATCACGGCGGCGAACAAAATCAAAACGTTGTGTTGGAAGAACGCAACGCGCTTATGGACAAGCTTGAAGCGGAGATTCTTGGCGAGCGCGGTTCGGGCAGGGAAATCGGCGTTTTGCTAGGCGGCGCGGTAGGAAAAAAACGCGCCTATATTGATCTTTTGTTGTATGATGAACAGTTGTTTATTGAAAAAGCGCGGACGCTGCTGAGCAATACGCCGTATATGATTATTTTCAAAGAGTTTTACAAAGACGCCGAAGAGATACTTTTTTGCGATATTGATCTTGCCGATCCAAATCTCAACGAGCGCCTGTATAGGCTTCACGACTCAGAATCGCATAACGAGATTATCAACATCTTAGAAGCCCTTCCCAAAATGAGCTATGAGCAAACAGGTCTTTACGCGCGGGCGCTCAACAACGCGGATCGCGAGGAAGAAGCGATAAACGCGCTTCTAAGCGTCAAGGACGAGGGAGAAAACGACGCCGCATGGCGCTATAGATACGCGTACGCATTATATTATACGGATAGAACCGAAGAAGCCCTTGCGGAATTTAAGCGCGCAAAAGAGCTTGGCGATCAAAACGCCGATGAATTTATCAAGATCTGCGAGGACGATCTAAAGAAACAACAGCCCGAGCTTTATGACGAAGACGAAATGGGCGCGATTGAGTCTCATATAAAGGAGTATTTTGGAGACTACGAATCGGTTTTTCACGAAATAGCGTCGCCCGATGTCCATATTGACATTGTTCCGATCGGACCGACTTCAAAGCGCGATCGTATCGTTCTTGTTACGATGGGCGTCGGCGCGCGCAAAATGGATATGCCGGAAGAAGCCGACGCGTATGAACGTTTTGAATTGGTCTCTGTTTTGCCCAAAGACTGGAATATCCAAAGCGAGGACGAAAAGGATTATTGGCCTATACGCACAATGAAAGCGATGGGACGCTTTCCCATTGTAAACGAAACTTGGCTTGGGTGGGGGCACACAGTCCAGTTTGCCAAAGATCACTTTACAGGCGCTGATTTTGTGGGTTATATGTTAGCTATGCCGCTTATTACCGACGATGAAGCCGGGGATGTGTGCGCGTTGCCCGACGGTTCCCAGGTGAGTTTTTGTCAATTAATCCCGCTGTATGAAGACGAAATGAAATACAAGATTGACAACGGCGCGAGGTCTTTAATGCTATTGTTTCACTTGGCGTTCGGGGACGATTGGGACGGCGCGATCGACGTGACGCGCAAAAGCGTTGTGGATATAGCCTTAAACGAAAAACGACCCGTCTTGCGCGCAATCAGAAAAACAACAGGGTATCCGTACATTTATGAGAATTTGGGGCGATTCCTTGATTCATCGCACAGATACGCCGAAGGCATTGCCCTGCTGACCGAAGCGATTGCCGCCAACCCTGTCAAGGTGAGCCTTTACGCGATGCGCGGCGAGCTGTATATGGGCGCAAACCAGCCAAAAGAAGCGCTGGACGATTTTCTTCATGCCATTACCGATGTAAAAGCTCTGGAAGACTACTGGTATATGGAAGTTGTCTACGATCATATCGGGCATTTATACGAGATGTTTTTTAACGACGCCGAATCAGCACTTAAGTATTATCGTCTCGCGCTTGAATGTGATGGGGAAGACGCGTATGCCATTTCGTGTATCGGGGATTTGCACTGTTATTATCTCGATATGTATTCAAAAGCTATAGAGTATTATGACGCGGCAATAGAGCTTGAACCGGAAGAAGCGAAACGGTATCTTAAACGCGCGGGCGCGTATAAGTCGCTGGGTATGCAGAAAGACGCCGAGAGAGACTATTCCGTAGCTTTGGAAGCATACTTAAAGAAACTTGAGGACACCCCCGATGATAAAGCTTGTCATAACTGTTATGTAGGCGAATGTTTGTTGGGACTTGGGCGGTACGAGGAAGCTCTTAAATACCTTAATAAGGCTATTGAATGCGCCGACAGCTGCGAAACTTGCCCTCCCCGTTTATGCCATGAGGCTTATTTTGCGTTGTGCAGATATTACAACACAGCAGGGCAGCAGGCAAAAGCGAAAGAATGTCTTGAAACCGCCAAAAAGAGCTCAAACGCCGTTCAATATAATCGGTTTAAGATAAATGATTAAGAAACAGACAGAACGCGCTCGTTTATTCGCGTCGTCTCCGCGCGATCTTTGATTTTATCGTCCTCCGCTAACAACAATGCTTTGGAGACGATCTAGGCGGTTTTTGGGTCTTTGTCCATAAAGATCGGGGGAAGCCGCAAAAAATCTTACATACGACTATAACTCCAATATGGGCGACGGTTACAGCATACTCTACAAAGACGTCATTATGTAAAGTATTGTTAAATAATAGACTGCCGAATAAATATACAGGGTCTAGTAATAATGCGGGTTTGTTGGCGTAAATAGTCTAATTATTTCTTTATTTTACCTTGCCTGTTTCATACGAAGATTTTACAGATTGAATTTTTGGCGAGTATAGAAAAAGCCAACCGAACCGCATATTAAACGGCTTTGAAAGGTGTTAAGGTTTTGTAATTTACGGCTCTGTTTTTAGGGACATCTTGAGGGACATAGGGACTTGAGGGACATTTGAGCCGTCTTTTGGCATAATCGCGCAAAATTTAGCCAAAGGGACAAGCGTGGCTACTATCAACCCAATAAAAGAAGCGTGCAAACGCCTAAAAATCAGCCAAAAAGACCTAGCGGAACGGCTCGGAG
>JAITUT010000015.1 GCA_031286325.1 Helicobacteraceae bacterium | reverse complement strand
GTAGCAAAAGTCTCTAATCCTTTGAGGCTCTTGCAGTAGCAAAAGTCTCTTAGGTTAGCCTAACGGCTAACAACTCCTTTCGCCCCTCTTGCGATCCGCTAGAGGGGCGATTTGTGTTTGACTTCCTTTCGCCCTAAATCAACTTTTGCGTAAAATCAGCCTCCAAAAGGATACTAATGAAAGTTTTAATGGTAAACGGCAGTCCGCGCGCGGACGGCTCTACCAACAGAGCCTTGGTTGAGATCGCAAAAACCCTCGCTAAAGAGGGTGTGGAGAGCGAAATTTTTTGGCTGAGTAGCGAGCCGATAGGCGGCTGTAAAGCCTGCCGCTTCTGCGCGAAAAACTCGCGTTGCGTCTATGACGACAAAGTCAATGAGTTCCGCCCCCTCGCTAAAAACGCGGACGGCTTCATCTTTGGCTCGCCCGTTTATTACGCGGGCGCTAACGGCGCGATCTCATCGTTTTTAGATCGCCTCTTTTATTCAGACGCGTTCGGCGACCACAACGATTTTTATTTGAAACCGGGCGCGGCGATCGTGGCGGCAAGGCGCGCTGGATCGACCGCGGCGATAGATCAACTCAACAAATACTTCACGATCTCGCAAATGCCCGTAATTTCATCGCGCTATTGGAACATTGTCTTCGGCGCGAACGCGCAAGACGTCGAAAAAGACCTTGAAGGCTTGCAAACAATGCGCGTTTTGGCGCAAAATATGGCGTATTTCCTGCGTTGCAAAGACGCCGCGATCAAAGCGGGCGTGCCGCTCCCAAAACGCGAAGAGAGCGTCTGGACGAACTTCATAAGGTAAAATTTTTATGACTTGCGACATTCCAAACATTTACGAATACGACGTTGTGATCGTGGGCGCGGGACTCGCGGGACTCGCGGCGGCGATTGAGTGCAAAAAAGCGGGGTTAAAAATCTGCGTGATCTCCAAAATCCACCCGCTCAGAAGCCACAGCGGGGCGGCGCAAGGCGGTATTAACGCGGCTTTGCGCGAAGACGACGCAAAATCGCACGAATTCGACACCGTCAAAGGCGGCGATTATTTAGGCGATCAAAGCGCGATCAAACTCCTCTGCGATCGCGCCCCCGAGACGATCCGCTACATTGAAAATATGGGCGCGGTCTTTTCGCGCGAATCAAGCGGCGTAATCGCCCAACGCCAGTTCGGCGGACAATCCAAACCCCGCGCCTGCTACGCCAAAGATCGCACGGGCTTAACCTGCCTACAAACATTTTACGAGCAAGCCGACCGCTTGGGGGTGGAGTTTTGCGAGGAATTTTTCGTGGGCGATCTGCTATTTGACGCTGATCGCAACAAGGTTTATGGCATAACGGCGATGAAGATCAAAGACGGCGCATTCTCGGTATTCAACGCCCGCGCCGTTTTGTTCGCGATGGGCGGTTACGCGCGTTGCTACGAAATCAACTCCAACGCCCACGCCAATACGGGAGACGCCCTCTCGATCGCGCTTCGGCGCGGCTTGAGCCTCGAAGATATGGAGTTTGTGCAATTTCACCCGACGGGGTTAAACCCAAGCGGCATTTTAATCAGCGAGGCGGCTCGCGGCGAAGGCGGCAGGCTCTTTAACTCCAAAAACGAGCGATTTATGAGCCGCTACGCGCCTAAAAAAATGGAGCTAGCGCCCCGCGATGTCGTCAGCCGCGCGATCGAAACCGAGATCGCGGAGGGCAGAGGCGCAGGTGAAAATAAAGACGCCGTTTGGCTTGATTTAACGCACTTGGGCGAAGATTTGATCGCCGCGAAATTGCCCGAACTTCGCGATCTCGCGATAACTTTTCAAGGGCTTGATATGGTAAAAGATCGCGTTATGATCCGCGCCACAGCGCATTACAGTATGGGCGGGATTCCCACCGATATTGACGCGCGGGTCAAGCGCGACGAAACGGCGGCGATCGTGGAGGGCTTTTACGCGGCGGGCGAATGCGCGTGCGTGAGCGTGCACGGCGCGAATCGCTTGGGGGCGAACAGCCTTTTAGAAGCCGCGCTCTTTGGGCGCGTGGCGGGCGAGACGATCGCGAAAGATATGGCGAATTTGACGCTAAAAAACGCCGATAAAAGCGACGCGGCGGGATTTATGGCGGAGGTAGATCGCCTTTTGACCCAAAACGGCAACGAAAGCGTGGCGAAACTGCGCGCCGAGTTACAAAAATCTATGACGAAAAACGTCGGCGTTTTCCGCGATCAGGAGAGGCTCGCGAAGCAAAAAGAAATCATAAAAGATATTCGCGATCGTTTCAAAAAAGCGCGTTTAACCGACAAATCCGCGCGCTACAACACCGAGCTTTTCGAGGCTCTGGAATTTGGGCATATGCTTGATTTTTCAGCGTTGATCGTAGAGGGCGCGTTGCGCCGCGAGGAGTCGCGCGGGGCGCATTACCGCACGGACTTTCCAGATCGCGATGACGCGAAATTTCTGCGCCACACATTCGCCGCGCTTGATAAAAACGGCGAGGTCAAAGTCGCCTACGCCCCTGTGGACATTGGCGATCACAAACCGCAAAAGAGAAGTTACTAATGGAAATTACATTTGAAATTTTCCGCTTCAATCCCGAATTTGACGTGTTGCCGAGCCGATCGCGATTTACCCTTGAAATTTCGCGCGGCGAAGTTTTGTTAGACGCGCTAGAGCGTATTAAAGCGGATTTTGATCCTACGATCGCATACCGCAAATCGTGCCGACACGGAATTTGCGGCAGCTGCGCGCTGAAAGTCAATAACGAGGCGGTTTTGGCGTGCAAAGCGAACATTTTCGCCCTCGCGGATCGTTACGGCGAAGTTTTGCGCCTTGATCCGTTAGATGTGAAGCTCTGCGAGCGCGATCTGATCGTAAATAACGACCGCTTTTGGGAGAAATACCGCGCGGTTTCGCCTTGGTTAGACGCGCCGATCGACCCCGCGCCAAAGTCCGAATACCACGTGCCGATCGCCGCCTTAGAGCGCATTGACGGCTCGGACGCTTGCATAGCTTGCGGCGCGTGTTTTTACAGCTGCCCCGTCGTAAAAGCGAACGAGCGTTATTTGGGTCCGACCGCGCTGGCAAAGTCGTGGCGTTTTACGGCGGACATTCGCGATCTAGCCGAACACCAGCGGCTCGCGGCGGCGGGCGAGATCGGCGGCGGCGCGTGGGATTGCGTAAAGTGCTACGTCTGCAGGGCGGTTTGCCCGAAAGATGTCGCGCCGGTGGAAAAGATCGCGAAATTAAAGCAACTGAGCTTCACGCGCGAGGCGGCGGCGGATAATGTCGCGACGCGGCACGCTAAGTTTTTCAAAGAGAGCGTGGAAATTTGCGGCAGGCTTGACGAGAGCGCGAGTATCACGGCGAGTCTCGGCGTAATGGGCGCGTTAAAGCATTGGCGCGAGGCGCTCGCTATGTTAAAACGCGGCAAACTCAAATTTTCCGCCAAATCAATTGACGATCTCGCGAGTTTGCGCAAACTTATGAAGTCGTCGTCTAGGATTGAGAGTTGATTTCGCGCGCGAATTTTCTTTAAGTTAATTTTCGCGACAATCGCTCTTCATTTTTCAGCAAAGGAGACAAAATGAGCGCGGCAATTGAATTAAACGGGCAAAACTTCAAAGAAAACACGCAAAGCGGCGTGTGTATGGTGGATTTCTGGGCGCCTTGGTGCGGACCGTGCAGAATGGTAGCCCCCACGATCGACGCGGTCGCGGAGCAGTTCGCGGGCAAGGTGAAAGTCTTTAAGGTAAATGTAGACGAAAACGGCGATCTCGCAACCGAATACGGCGTCCGCTCAATCCCTACGATCGTCCTCTTGAAAGACGGCGCGCAGGTGGATTCCATAATCGGCGTGCAAACCCGCGCCGCTTTTGAAGAGAAGTTGAACAAACTCCTTTAGGGAAGATCGTGAATTTCAAATGCCCCGTCGTCTTTGTGAAAAACAAGATGCGGTTTTTCGCGTCTTTTTTCGCGGCGGCGATGGTGGGCATAGCTTTCGCGTATTTCAACTACAAATTCTCGCGCTTTAACTTTATAGACTTTTCGCAGGCGGTTTTATACAGCCAAAGCGAAATTTTCGCTCCGCAAGACGAGGCGTACATCACGCTCATTTTCAGCAGTTCGCAAGAGAGCGCAAGCGCGATCGCAAAGCGCATTAACAATCGCCGAAACCTCACAATTTTAGCGATCGATTTAGCGCAAAATCGCGAAAGCTGCGACGATTTTTCGGGGGCGAAGTCGCGCGTGATCTGCTTAACCGCGGGAATAAACACGCTTTTAAGTTATGTGCGCAGGTTTAACATTGACCACTCGCCGAGCGCGTTTGTAATTGAGCGGCAAAAAAACTCGCTCTACAAACAAGCTACGTTGGTGGAAAAATTTTAGAATTTATGGGGAATTTATGCTGATCGCGCCTAGTATTTTATCCGCTGATTTTGGTTGTCTCGCCAAAGAGGTTGAAAGCGTAATCGCGCTTGGCGCGGACTACATTCATATAGATGTTATGGACGGACGCTTCGTGCCGAATTTGACTATTGGTCCGGTAGTCGTGAAAGCGGCGCAAAGCGCGGCTGGATCGACGCCGCTTGACATTCATTTAATGGTACAAAACAACTCGTTTTTCGCTGAACTTTTTTTGCCGTTAAAACCTGCGTTTTTGAGTTTTCACATTGAGGAAGAAAAGCACCCGCACCGCTTGCTAAGCGCGATCAAAAAGGCTGACGTAGGCGCCGCGATCGCGCTTTGCCCGCACACGAGCGAGAGCGCGATTGAGTATTTGCTAAACGACCTTGATATGGTACTTTTAATGAGCGTGAATCCGGGTTTTAGCGGGCAGGAATTTATCCCGAATGTGCTGGAAAAGTCGCGCCGCCTGCGCGATCTGATTGAGCGCAAAAACGCGAAGTGCCTGATTGAGGTTGACGGCGGCGTGAATGGCGCGAACATTGCCGCGCTTCGCGACGCGGGGGTGCGGATCGCGGTGGCGGGAAATTATATTTTCAGCGCGAAAGATCGCGGCGCGGCGATCAAAAGCCTCAAAGTCTAATGCGCGTCAAAATTTGCGGGATCACAAAATACGAGGACGCTTTGTGCGCGATTGAATACGGCGCGAGCGCGATCGGCTTTGTTTTTTACGGCAAGTCGCCGCGTCTCGTCGCGCCTGAAAAAGCGGCTGAAATCGTGTGGAGATTGCCGCCTTTCGCCGAACGTTTGGGGTTATTTGTGGAGCAAACTCCCGCCGAAATTGATACGATCTGCCGCGTTGCGGGGCTTGGGATCGCGCAAATTCAAGCCGAAGCAAGCGAGGATTTTTACGCCGCGATCAAAACGCCCGTTTTGAAGGTCGTTCGGGCTAGATCGCAAGCGGATTTGTCGCGATTTTCGGGCGAATACCGCTTGATAGACGCGTTCGTAGACGGTTACGGCGGCGAAGGCAAACGATTGCCGTTAGAGTGGTTTCAGGGTTTCGCTGAAAACAACAAGGTGATTTTAGCGGGCGGGCTTCGCGCTGAAACGCTCGCCGATCTCGCGCCGTTTGGCTTCTACGGCGTAGACGTTTCAAGCGGCGTTGAAAGCGCGCGAGGCGTAAAAGATCGCGAGTTAATTAAAAAATTCCTCTCTGCCGCCGCTAAATTATTGTAGTTTTAGCCTCCGCGACGGTTGCTAAAAATTTAGCGACCAAATTTTCCCGCGTCTCGCCCTTTCTAAATATCTTTTATTTAATTATTAAAGAGGTTTTACTTAAGCTTTGGTTTGGTAAAATTGTAGAGTTTTAAACGTTAAACAAATAAGGAAAAGAAAAATGGAAACAATAACAAAAACAGTCAACAAACGAAAAATCGTTTCGTTAATGCTTTTGGCAACTTTTATTATGATGCCGACTAGCGCAGTTTATATTCATGTAACGCATGGAACGGAAACAAGCCATAATTGGTTGCACATTCATGTGTTGTTTGGAGCGATATTTATGGTTGTTGGTATTTATCATATCGTTTACAATTGGAGGGTATTGAAACATTATTGGATAGGCAAAAATAATGAAACGCGGATTAACCCGAAAAATAGAGAAAGCATCATTTTGACAAATACGAAAAACTGTAAAGCCTGTTGGGAATGTATCAATGTTTGTCCTAAACAGGTGATAGGCAAAGTCAGCTTTTTGTGGCACAAACATATTATAATCCGAAACGGCGCAAATTGTATTGGTTGTAAAAAGTGTATTCAGATTTGTCCTTACGGAGTTTTCGTTGAAACAAACAAAATAATATGAAATTAAGAATGTGAAACACGAAAAACGCCGGCAGCTAACGGGCGGTTTCGCGAGATGGCGGTAGTGATCCCGCAGACGGAGCAGTACTTAATTGCGAGTTCCCGCCCCGCTCGCTTAATACGCAAAGGTCAAAAACTCCGTCGCAAAGTTACGGAGTATAAACGTTTTAGTTTGTTTTATTTGTTTTTGGTTGCCATAACTTAATTATTAGAGAAATTTCGCTGTTTGGCTTAAGCTTTAATTCTGTAAAATTCTCTATCGTCTTTATTAAGGAGATCATAATGCGCGGCGCAACACAGTATGGTTTCGCGCAACGGGCGATTTTGCGAAATGGCGGCGGTAATCCCGCAGATGCGGCAATGCTTAATTGCAAGCTCCCGCCCGTACGCCGATGCAATCTCAGTGGAAGCCGCCACAGCGCAAAGCCGCTGGACGTTATCTATCATTTTGGAACAGAACAGCGGAAAATGAAACAAATTGGAAACTCAAATTTTCAGACATTTATTCCAAAGAAAAATTGTATCTTTGCAACCTATAAACAACAAAGAATAAATATATGACAATATTTCAAAAATTAGAAGCATTTGTACTTAAAACTTTCAAAACAACTTTGGAGGTATTTTTAGCTGCATTGAAAATGAGTCCAAATGCACAAGGCTATGTAAATGGCTCTATCACAGAATTACTACTCAAGCAACACTTGGAAAATTTGGATTACGAAGTAAAGCGTATTCGCGAAAAATGGGAAGGCAAAAAACACTCCAATCACCACGGTGATTTTTATTTCCGCAAAAATGACACAAACGAATGGTTTGTTTTAGAGTCGAAAGGCGTAAAATCAAACTCAGAAAAATGGCACAAACTATACAATTATGACAATCTGAAAAAGTTTTTATATGCCCATTCTGAAAAATTACCGTGGATTGATAAATCACAAGACATTGAAAAACAAAATATTGATTGGATAACAGCCAATTTGCCTAAATTTTTGAATGAATACAAAGAATCTCTTTACGATTACGAAGAAATTCAAAAATATAACAAACAGAACCGCACAAGAGAAACCGATAAATCACGCGCAATAACAGCATTGAGTGTTTATTCTCGCGATGAAATTGGCGATATGATAAATGAAAGGCTCGAATATCTGATGTCTAAAATTCGAGTACTGGAAACTCACTTTGTTTCTGGCGTTTCGGGTTCGAGCGAAAGAACACAAGCAACGCCGCGAAAAAACGAATTTAACGCTATTTCAATTGATATTGTACTGCGTTTTGATGAACACAAGTTTGTTTTTGCAAATCCAAATCAATTGGAATCTTCGGGCGAAGATGCCGAACATTTACAGCAAAATTACATTATGGGCTTTGTTTTTCCGCAAACAGACGGCTCTTTAAAATTGGGTTTAACTGACGAATGGTTTGATAATTTTGCTGATGTTTATGCAACATTGTTAACTGAAAACGCTGTTAATGAATATGATATGCAAATTGATAATAGAAATCTAATAATCGATGGATAATGGAAACTATGTTATTTGACATACCGCTTTCAAAACAAGATAATCTTTTGCGCAGGTTTGAAGAAATTCATGATTATATCTACGCAAACGATGGACTTTCGCCACAACAAGCACTTGAAGAGTTTATTAAATTTTTGTTTGTCAAAATTTTTGACGAGAACAATAATCTAAATCTGTTTTCAGAGCAAAATATTACAGAATTGTTTGAAAAAACCAAAAAAGATTTTCCCGAAATTTTTGAAATAGACGAGAAAATTAGACTTTCCGAAAGTGCTGTCCATTTTATAACTAATAAATTACAAAATATTTCGCTTGTTGATTCTTCGCAAGATGCCAAAGGCTTGGCGTTTCAAAAATTCCTTTCCCACCACGAAAAAGAGCGTCAAGGTCAGTTTTTTACGCCCGAACCTGTGATTGATTTTTGCGTTGAGATGATGCAACCAAAACCAAATGAAAAAATTATAGACCCTGCCTGCGGCAGTGGCGGTTTTTTGATGTCGGCGTTAAAATATTTGCAAAAAAAGAATCAAAATATTAAATTTCAAAATGTTGTTTCTGAAAATGTGTTTGGTTTTGATATAAATAAAAGCATTTTGAGAATTGCAAAAATGAAATTGCTTTTAGAAGCAAATGTAAAAACTAATGTGTTCTGTTTAAATTCATTAGAAAATTTTGAAACTTTGAATAATGCATTTGATTTGGTTTTGGCAAATCCGCCTTTTGGTGCAAAAATTACAGACTCCGAACTCTTTTCAAAGTTTGATTTGGGTTACAAATGGGCAAAGCGCGAAAATGAGTTTTGCAAAACAAAAACGTTGCAAACGACACAAAACGCTGAAATCCTGTTTATTGAGCGTTGTTTGAAATTGTTGAAAGAGGGTGGACGAATGGGCATTGTGTTGCCAAACGGCAATTTTGAAAATCCGAGTTTGGAATATTTGCGTTTTTATATCAAACAGAAATCCAAGCTATTAGCCGTTATAAAATTGCCACAGGAAACATTTATTCCGTATGGAACAGGTGTAAAAACTTCTATTTTGTTTTTAGAAAAAGATACACAAAATATTGAAAAAGAGTACCCTGTATTTTTTGGAAAAGTAACTAAACTTGGTTATCAAGGTAATAAAAATGGAACGCCCGTTTATAAAAAAGACTCATACGGACAAATTCTAAAAATAAATAATCGGGCGGTTTTAGATGAAAATTTTAGCGAAGTTGCAGAACAATATAGGCTGTTCCAACAAACAGGCGTTGCAACAGCAAATAATTCATTTTCAATAAATTACAAAGAATTAAAAGGTAGATTTGATTTTGATTTTTATTCGCCCGAAAACAAGGTTTTTGCAAAAGTATTGAAAAATGGTAAAACGGTAAGATTAGGAGAACTTTGCGATATTGTAAAATTCAAATCACCAAAACTTAAAAATGTAAAACAAACCGTTGAATATGTGGAGCTTTCCGACATAAACACCCTTTCGTTTGAAATCATAAATTCAACCACTTATAGCGTTCATGAATTGCCAAGCCGGGCAAGTTATGAACTCAAAGAGGGTGATATTATCACTGCTATTGCGGGAAATTCTGTCGGCACAAAAAAACACGCAACAGCATTTGTTTCAAAAGAATACGAAGGATGTATTTGCACAAACGGTTTTCGTGTTTTGCGAAATTGCAAAATTGACCCTTACTATCTTCTATATTACTTGCATACCGAAGAATTTTTAAAACAAATGTTTATGTACCGCACAGGAGCGGCAATTCCCAATGTTTCGGATATCGATTTGGCAAATATTAAAATTTATATACCTTTTAATGGTGAAAAAGAGATCATTAGTAACCAAATCAAAAAAGCGTTTGAATTGAAACAAGAATTTAAAAATCAACTGGAAAATATTGTGTTTAAAGTTGTTTAAAGAAAAAACGACAGATAACGTGCGGTTTTGCGCAATGGCGGTAGCAATCTCACATGCGTTAAAAAACATTCTATTTCGTCTGTTAAGCGAACCAATGCAAAATGTTCCTTGAGGTTGTCCCCCAAAGTCCAATATCCTCTTAGCGGCGCGTTTGGCATTATGCTAAGGCGGCGTTGCTCGCGCTTAAACTACCTTTACAGCCGATCGCCGGTCGTCAAAAACGCGTCAGGCTTAATGCTTCTGATCGCGTTGCGCGCGCGCTCGGCTTGATCGCGCGTCAAATATGGTCCAACCGCCACGCGGTTTAGATCGCTTGGAAAAACGCGCGAATTGTAGCCTTGCGATCGGATTTTACTCGCGAGGCTGTTCGCGTTCGCAAGGTCGGCGAACGCGCCGACTTGCACCCAAAACTCCAATTTAGAGCCCGCCATTACGGGCGGTTGCTCGGCGCGAGGGGGCGGCGCGTATCGTTGCGCGGGGGCGGCGCGGAAATCGGGCGGAATATCGGGGGTAATCACCTGTTCTTGCGAGATCGCTTGCTCCACAGACTCTATTGGCGGCAGGGGCGTTTTGGGCATTGTAACGCCCGTGTTCGTCCAAGCCGAATCTTCTATAAAATTATCAGCAAACGCGCTCGCCGCCGCGACTCCCAAACAAATTACAACCGCAATAAAAGACCTCATCAATCCCCCAATTACAAAAATCTCCGCGAATTTTACATATTTTGTTCTTTTGAGCGCGATCTTTGGCAATCGCGATCGACGAGCGCTAGTTTGCGATCAAAAGATTTAGTGTGTTTATATCAACTTTTGCTAATATACGGCTTTCAAAATCCGCCAAAGGAGCTTTTATGTCTAAACATTCTTTCCAAACCGAAGTAAATCAACTCTTGGATCTGATGATCCACTCGCTCTACTCGCACCGAGAAATTTTTCTGCGCGAGTTAATCAGCAACGCCAGCGACGCGCTGGACAAACTCAAATTCCTAACCGTCAGCGACGACGGCTACAAACAGATCGCCTTTGAGCCGCGCGTTGAGATCAATTTTGACGGCGCGGATCGCAAGTGGCTCGAAATCAGCGACAGCGGTATCGGAATGAACGATCAGGACCTCGTCGAAAACTTGGGCACGATCGCCAAAAGCGGCACGAAAAACTTTGTCGCCAAACTCACCGGCGATCACAAGCGCGATTCAAATTTGATCGGACAATTCGGCGTGGGATTTTATTCGGCGTTTATGGTTGCGGACGAAATCAGCGTCATTTCGCGCAAAGCCGGCGAGGAAAAGGCGTGGAAGTGGTCTAGCGACGGCAAGGGCGAGTATGCGATCGAGGAGGCGAGCCGCGAAACTTTCGGCACCACGATCCGCCTCGCGCTCAAAGATGACGCCAAAGAGTTCGCCAACCGCTGGACGCTCGAAAGCACAATCAAAAAGTATTCAAACCACATTCCGTTCCCGATTTTCTTGAACTACGAGCAAGCCGAACACGACGACAAGGGCAACGAGACGGGCAAAACCGCCAAGCGCGATCAAATCGGCGCCGCGACCGCCCTCTGGAAGCGCGCAAAATCTACGATCAAACCCGAAGAATATCAGGAGTTTTACCACGCGCTCAGCCACGACAGCGGCGAACCAATGGCGACAATCCACACTCACGCGGAGGGCGCGATGGAATACACCACGCTCTTTTTTATCCCCGCGAAAGCGCCTATGGACTTGTTCCGCGCGGATTACGAAGGCGGCGTGAAACTCTATGTGAAACGCGTTTTTATCACCGACAAAGACAAAGAGCTTTTGCCCGTTTATTTGCGCTTCGTGCGCGGCGTGATAGACAGCGAGGATTTGCCGCTCAATGTGAGCCGCGAAATTTTGCAGCAGAACAAAATTCTGGCGAACATTAAATCCGCCTCCGTCAAAAAAATTCTTGCCGAAATTACGAAACTCGCGGCGGATTTAGAAAAATTCGCCGCTTTCTCGCGCGAATTTGGGCGGTGCGTAAAAGAGGGCTTGTATCAAGATTACGCCAATCGCGAGGAGTTGCTAGAGCTCGTACGCTACAAAAGCAGCGCGGTTGAGGGTTTCGCGGGCTTCGCGGATTATAAAGCGCGAATGAAGCCCGATCAAAAGGCGATCTATTACATTTCGGGCGCTAACGAGGCGATTTTGCGCAACTCGCCGCTCCTTGAAAGTTACAAGGCGCAGGGAATTGAAGTCTTGATTATGGACGACGAGATTGACGAGTTTGTGCTAGGTCAGATCGCGGACTACAAGGGCTTGGCGATCAAGGCGATAAATCGCAGCGGCGCGGACGAGGATTTGCCCCAAACGCAGAGCGAGGATGCGATGAAAGCCGCCGAACCCGCGCAAGAAAAGGTCAAAAAGGCGCTTGGCGAGGCGGTGAAAGATGTGAAAGTCAGCAAGCGGCTGGGTGAAAGCGCGGCGTATCTGGTGATAGACGAAAACGATCCGACGGCGCAAATGCAACAGACTTTTAAGCTAATGGGTATGGATAATTTGCCCGAAGTTAAGCCGATTTTGGAGTTAAACCCTACGCACAAAATTATTGAGAAGATCGGATCGTTAGAAGACGAATCGCTGATCGCGGATATTTCGTTTATTTTGCTGGATCAAGCGCAGCTTTCGGCGGGATTAACGATCAAAAACCCCGCTGATTTCGGCGAAAGATTATCGCGCATTTTGGAACGCGCGATTTGATTTATTTAATCTTCGTTTGATCGCGGGTTTTTGTCCGCGATCAAACGAAGGAGCAAATGTTTTTATATAAAATATTGACGAGATCTAGCGCAAAAAACGCGTAGGTTTTATGTTATTCGCGTCAAGACCCTTATTCTATATATATATATATATATATATAATGATGTTGGAAGATTTTTCAACAATTCATCAACTGTTTGGCTGTTTTTAAGAGTATTCACAATATTCTTATCAGGTTTGGCAAATACTTCGGTTGAATTGGCGATAATATCATAGGATAAATTTGTAATTTCAGATGAAACATTATATCCAAAATCAATAATATCGTCGGCTTCAAGATATGGCATAAAATCAGAGTATTGCGGTTCTAATTTCATAAATTTATCTCCAATGAATTTTTACTATTTTATCATTTTACATATTTTTAGTCAACTATTTTGAACAAAGTTTAGGACATATCGCGCGTAACGTTCTGGCTGTAACTGACGTTTTTTGTAGCCGACTAAGAAAAAATGCGCGGCATTATTCAAGCGAATTTGCTTTGATAAGCGCGAGATCGCGCTCAACTTGCTCCTTGCCTAATTTTTAATTCCCATTTTCTGGCGATGATAACCGCGAATAATGTAGATAAAAACAAGCGCGGTCAAAATCCATACGATCGTGCCTGCAAAGTCCATAACTGCCCCCTAAACCTAAAATAATATAGAATAACGGCTTTGAAATTGAAGGAACTATTTTGCCCTTTTTTTGTAAAGATCGCGCCAGCCGCGTAACTTCCCTCGCCCTCCCCGCCGCGCTAGGCGCGTTTGTGGATATGACGCAAGTCTTAATCGACTTCATTATGGTCGGGTTTTTGGAGGTCGCCGCTACCGCCGCGATCGGGGTCGCGCTACAATTTACCGGGCTTTTTTATGTTTTAATGGGCGTTTTTTACATCGGCTCAAACGCTCTTATGAGCCGATTTTTCGGCGCGAAAGAGCCTGAAAACGCGGCGCGGGTTTTCACGACTTTCACGATCGCCGTTTTAATTTTAAGCGTCCCAATGTTTGCCGCTATGAGCGCGTTCGCCGCCGCGCCTTTCGCGCTGATGGAGAGCGACTTGCGCGTAACCGAACTTGGCGCTTCATACCTCTTCGCGCTCTCGTTCGCGCTTCCAGCAATGATGTTAAACCAAATCGCGTTTAGCCTCTTTTCGGCGGCGGCGGACATCAAACGTCCGCTTGTGATCAAAATTTACTGCAACATTATCAATGTCGTTTTGAGTTATATTTTAATTTTTGGTTTTGAGCCTCTTGGGATCGCGGCGTTCGGCGTGGCGGGCGCGGCGGCGGCGACCGCGATCGCGTTTTATTTGGAGTCGCTTGGATATTTGTTTTTTATTTTGATTAAAAAGCGACCGATCGCGCTTTTAACTTCTCGCGCCGTCAAAACCGCCGCTACGACCAAAGGGCTCGCCCTTTGGAAACCCACGAAATTTGCCGCTGCGCTAAACTCCGCAGTAACGCCGCAAGCGGCTACTGCGTCGCCGCGCGCAAATTTTGCCGCGCTTCGCGGCGGAAATAAGGCTTTTCGCGCCGTCAAAGCCGCCTCTTGCGCCCGAAACGTTTTTTTTGATCTTGACCTGCTCATACGCGGCTTAAAGGTCGGCTTTCCCGCTGGACTCGAAAGGCTTTTATTATTCGGCTCGTTTCTCGCGTTTATGCGCATTATCAGCGACTTCGGCACGGAGGTAATGGCGGGTTATCAAGTGGGTTTGCGGGTCGAAAGCATCGCCTTTATGCCCGGAATCGGCTTTACGATCGCAGCGATGAGCCTTACTGGGCGCGCGCTGGGTGAAGGAAACCCAAGCGAAGCGGAAAAAGACGCGCTTTTCACGGCGTTTTTAGCGAGCGTTTGTATGGGAATCGCGGGCGTGTTTATGGTGATTTTCGCCGCCCCGCTCGCGACGATTTTCACGCGCGATTTAGCGGCGATTGACGCGGCGAGCGGCTACTTAATCTGCGTAGGATTTTCGCAAATCCCGCTGGGAATTAGTTTCGTTTTAAGCGGCGCTCTGCGCGGCGCGGGCGATACCAAAACGAGCCTTATCGTCAACTTTCTCTCAATGTGGATTTTCCGCGTTTTGCCGGCGTTTGCCCTCGCCCTGCTCTTTGAAAACATCTGGCTCATCTGGCTCGTAACGCTCTTTGAGACAATCCTGCGCGGACTCTGGCTGTGGATAATTTTCAAACGCGGCAAATGGAAAAAAATTAAAGTCTAGCGATCAAAAATCGCTCAAATTCTTTTCTTTTGAGATCGCGGATCGCCCCCTCGCGCCGTTTAACGCCCCACATTGATTCAGGATAAAAACTATCGTCCTCAAAACGCGCTTGAATGTGAATATGCACGCGCTCTAATTGGTTGCCGAAACTCGCGATATTTATCTTTTTCGGCGCGTAAAATTCGCGCATCGCGATCTCAACCGCGATCGCCGAGTGCCACAGGGCGTTTAGCGCGCTTTCGCTACAATCGCTAATTTCGCGAAACGGCTCGCGGGTGAAAATTTTAACCCACGGAATTTCAGACTCGTGCCATTCGAAATATAGGTGATCGTCTTTGAAAAACATCACATTCCTTTTTTATTTCTCGCGTCGGCAAAGCCGCCGCTTTGACCAAAGGCTTTGCCTTTGGATCGCTAATTACTTCTCGCGGGAGCAAAGTTTTTGCTTGCGGCAAGCGGCGTTGCCCCTGTAAGCCGTTCAGCAGAACTGGACGGCACTACTCATAGTAGTATAATAGCGGTATAACGCTATGAGTTCAACAAACCTAGTCAAGACCAGCGTTGCTGGGGTATATAAGCGTAAATCAGAGGACGGAGAGACCACCTACTATATTAAATATCGTATAGGCAAGAAACAAGTGCTAGAAAGGGTTGGAACATACTCATCAGGTATAAGAGAAGCGTATTGTAGAGACTTAAGAAATGAAAAACTACATCTAATCAGACGCGGTGAAACACCAACACTAAAGAAATCCCTACTATTTAGCGACATTCTTAAATCGTATCTAGATTATGCCTATACAAAAAAAGATGTGAAACACGATATATACAGGTCTAAACACTTATCTAAGCTTCTTAAATACCCCGCTCACAGTATCACAGAAACTATGCTAGAAACGATATTAAGAGAAAAGGAAAAGAGACTATCCAACACGACCATAAATCACATTATAACGCTCGCAAAGTCTGTCTATAACTATGCTATTAAAAAAGGAGTAATTAACAAGAACCCTCTCGCAAATATTAAGAAAAGAAAAATAGACAATAAAAGAGTAGGAGTATTGAGTTTAGAGGAGTGTAATGAACTATTAAATACTGTGAGATACAACAATGACTTATATCTGTTTACCCTGCTGTCCATTGCAACAGGAGCTAGAGTGGCGACTGTGTTGTCCATTAGACCAATGGATATAGACTTCGCAACTAGGACTATAAGACTGCAAAATCATAAGGTATCACGAGGATACTATGCCTACTTTGACGATAAAGTCTGTGAAATCTTAATAAGTATGATTAGACATATAAAACCATACCATTATGTAGTTGGTAATAAGGATAAACCACAGGACAGAAACACTCAACCGAAAAAGCTACAAAAGCGCCTTGATACGCTATTCAACATACCAAGAGGCATACACAAGGACGATAGAAAGAATAAGATAGTAGCGTATTCTCTAAGACATTCATTCGGTAGTAACTTGGCTAATAATGGAGTGTCTCCCTTTATAATAAAAGAGTTAATGGATCACTCCTCTCTATCTATGACAGAGAGGTATGTGAAACCAGCGAGTAAAATTAAGAGAAACGCGGTATCGGAGCTATTGAATGGGATTATGGGTTAGCCTGAAGTTGCTCTATCATCTGCATTAACGTATCAATCCTCTGATTAAGCCCCGCTACGATCTGATCTATGTCTTTCTTAATAGGTATGTCGCTGTCGTATCTGTAGCCGTTGTCGTCATCACCGTTTCCTGCTCTTATCGTCATCTCTCTACTGAAATGAGTCTCACCATCGTCCCAATACCTACCCGTTTCAATACCGAGACCACCACCGTCTCCTAATGGGCTGATGTGATAGTAAGAATAGTTGCCTGATTCCTCACTACCGCGTATGTGATCTTTCTTTACGCACTTCTGATAGGCGTCATTTAGGTCTTTTGCCTGAACTACGCTGTTATCGCCGCTAAACCAACTATTACCGTCCCAACTATGCTTCTCAAACGCGCATTTACCATCAAATTTATACTCAATAAGAGAGTTATCATCTTCAGTATAGAAAACTTTGAGAGGCTGTGATACTTCCATAAGGATAGTAGCTTCAGGCGTTGATTGGTTTATATTTCCTGTTTTAACTCCTATGCTACTGTTTTGGTCGTGAACTATCATAGTAGTCGGATAATAACCGTCTTGATCAACCCCGCTTGGAGCGACCAGTCCTGTTGGAACATATCCAGCAGTCTGTAATGCCTCTTGAACTGCCGACCTAACACCTTCGGTTATCATTCCATCAACATCTTTCTTTGTAGTTACATCGTCATTACTACCAAAGCTAGGACTAAAAATGTAATTTCTGCTTAAGTTTTGGTCGTCATTAGAATCAGAAACTCTATATTTAGTGAAAATCTGTATCGCCTCCTTATATACAAATAGCGAACTTGACGTTTCAGTCCCATTAATTGTTTTACTTGCGCTAATAGTCGTCCCTTGTAAGTGTCTAGAAATACTACTTACTGTGCCGTTAAAACTCCCATTTAACTCGTGTCCGTATCTAATATCGCTCTGAACAAGATTAAGTTCGTCAGAGCTCTTATCGCCAACTAGTTCTTCACCATTTATACTAGGCTTATTGGTTAGTTGCCCATAATCAGTGGTGCCGCTACCGCTACTACCGTCAATACCTTGAGAGACTCCCATTATTGCTGCGTCTAGTTCTCTCTTAGTTACAATATCGTTTGATTCGCCGTAGGTTGTTCCTATTGTGCAGTATCTCTCTGTAACTACGCCATCTTCTTTATGATAAATGTTGAAGCGTGTTTTATAGCCGTCTACTGTAACCATATTAGACCTCTCACCGTCAATACCACTAAGATAGTAGGCAAGAAAGACGGAACTGGGCGCCGCAACTACGGCTGAGTTTGAGGTATGGGACGGGCGTTCGGTTTCATTATTGAGAAATGCCATTTGTGCTGAATTATAAATATAACTGCGGTTATTAGGATTGTCTTTGTCAACTACAAGAGCTGGAACAAAATTAGTAATGTTGCCTCCTATAGTGGTTATAGTATTCTCCACAACATCAATCCTATCAGTCAAGCCGCTTACATTGTCCTCAATCTCGTCTATATTAGCCTCAATATCAGTTATCTTCTGGTCTTGCTCATCGTTCTTTTCGTCAATACTATCCAACTTATCAGACAGCCCGTTGATAGATATAACTCCTGCTGAACACTCGCCCTTAAGATACTCGTTAGAAGTGAATACTCCTCCAAGAGCAGTCTCAGTAGGCAATGTGATAGTGGAGATACCTCTGTTTATCCATTGGTCTACTGTCGCGTAATACATATACTCTACGCCAAACGAACCGCCTTCTTCCTCGTCAATGTTGTCTAATACAGTTCCATCAGCGATAGTCTCTGGAGCTTTACCAGTATCAACAAGCTCTTGATAGAAACCATTCAATTGTTCTTGTGTAAATCCACCGTCAGGAGGCAATCCAATCCTAACAGGATAGCGTTTAGGCAATCTTTTCACTACATTAAGTTCGCTCTGCATAACATCTATCTGTCTGCTTCTCTCCTTGCTCAATAATCCGTCTGTGTCTCCTTCATACCCATCGCCGTTGAAAGAACCGCTCTTAGCCAAAGGAATTTGAGTAATAGTCTCTGTGTGAGTTCCCTCTTTATCGCTGTGTAATACGCGAGTTTTAAGAGTTTTGTCCTCGCTAATAATCTCCGCTTCTTCTACAATCGTAGTAACGTCCAACGCTGTAAAGACTTCTGCTTTCCGTAGGTTTCTGAACTGTGGAATAGCGTCTGGAGTATCTCCCGCTGTTAGAAACTTGCTTTGATTATTGGTATCGTCAATAGCTTTAGTTGTGTCGTCTCGTTTGTCTTGATAGGCTATACCTTGCCCTTGTAGTCTTGATAACTCTCTATTGTCTTTGTCAACTACTACGAAGCCGTTTTCATTGTAAGTATCCAACCCGCCGCACATTATAAGAACGTCTTGACCGTCTTTTGTGATATACCAGCTGTCGGTTGCCTGTTTATATGTAAGTCTTGCGAAGAACTCATCGCCATTAGCGTCTGTATTGAAGCGGATACCACCCTCAAACGGTTTCTCCTCTTTATACATATTCAAATTCACCCATTGAGTAGATAATGAGAACTCCTCAACCTCTAAGAAAGCCCACAGTCCCTTCAACAGAAAATTCCCTTGAATTTCAGTAGAGTTATTGATATGCACCTGACCGTTATCATCTACGAGAGTGTCTTTACCGTTGTGGATTTTGATATTCCCAAGAACAGAATCATCAGCGGCGATGACTGAGTAAGTATCTGTATAGCCTGATACTGCTTGTCTGTTTAACGGATCGGTAGTGCTAATCCACTTAATAGTTTTGATATTAAGACCGTCATCTCCTTTGTCGCCTTTGACGCGAGAACGGAAGTTCTCTTTATTATCTTCCATATACTTTAGAATTTTCTCCTGAGTCTCCTCTTTGAATTTAGGGAACTGCTCTACCATATATCTCTCAAGACAAGCCCTGACTATACCCGCCAAATTAGTTACAAATTTCAAATCTGCCATATTACACCTCGTTTAATCTTTCTATGACTTCCGCTAGCTGCGTCTCCAACGCGACAATCTTGTCTTGATACTCATTCAGCGTAAGTTGTATGCCGCTTAGTTCTGTTGTATGGTTATCTAACCCTTCTTGATGACCGTTCAAGACAAGTTGAGTATCGCTTAGTCTCTCCTCGTGTTCGCTTAATGTCGTTTGGTAATTATCCAGCGCGTTTTTATGCGATTTCAGCTCTGCTCTATGCTCTCGTAACCTTCGTTGTTGATTGTTCAGCTCTCTAGTGTGTTGTTCAAGTTTCTGATTATGAAGCTCTAGCAATTCATTATGGCTATTTAACGCTTCTAAGATGTTTGTTAGTGTTTCTTCGTGTTCTTCGTCTTTCGCGTCTAAATCAGCGAGTTTCACCTTGCCTTCGGCGCAACAAGCCTCCAAAGAATCAACTCTAGACCTAGTATTTAATTCTATAGTATCGTCTATATCAATCTCGGTATATACATTCTTATAGTATAAGTCCCCCGTGTTTGAGTCATACACGAGCCTTAACCCTATAGGTAAAGCGTTCTCGCCGTCCTTACCGTCTCTACCTGCTGGAATACCAATAATAAGTTTATTGCCGTCCATTCTGCTAAATGGGTGTTCTCCGTCCTCTAAATGCTCTACAAATATCTCAAAGTTCTCTAATTGCTTCAAGATACCGCCAGCTTTAACGATATTGCTCAAACCCTCTAAAAACGCTTTAAGTTGCTCGTCTGTAAAACCTTCAAGTTTACCGCTTAATTTCGCTACTTGCTCTAAAATATCCCACTTCTCTTTATTCCTGCCGTGAAAGACGTTCGTTACATTCATCATACTCATTAGTATTCCTCCCAATTTACAGGTGTGTCATAACCTTTTCTCTTAACAGCGAACAATCTATGCGAGCACAACCCTTCTGAGGTAACGCTGGTATCCATTTTAACCCTCTGACAAGTCTGCTCAAAGAACTGAAACATTGTTTTACTATCGTTAGGAACTACAGCCATATTAGCCATACTCGCTCTCCAAGCCACATACGCTCCAAGAGGTTCTATAAGAGCGTCAGGGATCATCACCTCGCAGTTTAATTCGCCTACTTCTATTATGTTTTCTATATTGTAAAACTTACAGCTAATCGTAGGTCTATCTGAGCCATCTGAACTAGTAAAACCCTCACCATCAACACTTTCAAGCCTAATGACTGATATTTCGTCAGAATCGTTACGAAATAACGAAGAAATATCCACGCGCTTAGCGGAGTAATCGGCTATATAACCCTTACTTTCATACTCTATAGGTAGAATAACCCCATCACCATATACAGATATAAGCATTTTACGACTACGCGATTCGTCTGTGGTAAAACTGGCGCCAATATCTATATCCATATATGATACACCATTTACTACCAGATTGGTTGTCCAATAAGAAGAAGCCGCAGCTATATTGACACTCATATTCGGAAAATCAAATGTTCTCGTAAGGTCTCCAGTAGCTAATCTCTGTTCATCTAACCAATTAGCGTTTATCAAGTGTAGTTCTTCTCTATCTTCAGTCCAATGTTCTTCTCTAATTTGAGGAGAGGCTCTATAAACAACAGATATAAACTCAGTAGCGAACGGAACTTGTAGTATGTTTTTAGATGTGAGGAACACAGAGTTAATCCAACCTTCCTCGTTTATTCCTACTGGTTTTCCATCAGAGTTAAATACTGATACTAAATTTAGAAAATCTTTCGGTAACTTATAAAATATCTCTCCGTCTGATGCGTCTATAATCACCTGTTTATACCAAAATTGAAAACGTTTAGCGAGTTCTATAAGACCTAAATTTATATGCTGGGATACTATCTTATCGCTTTGGGCGTGATCGGAATCTGAGTAGTTTTTTAACTCTCCCGCTCTGAGTATATCAAGTAGATATTTTAGCTTCATTGTCGTCCTTAACTTAAAACACAGTAGATTTTCTTTCTTCTAACCTTCTTGTCTCTAAATCGTCCCCGAAGTAATAATTATAATCACTTTGTTGAATAGGTTCTTCTTTAACGGGATACGGTTTCCAAGCCTCAATAAACTGCAACATTGATATAGTGTCTATGAAATCATCGTGCTTAGACTTAAAGCCTGAAGCTGTGGCGAATGAAATCTCGTTTATAGCTTCTTTCATCATTGGCATATCCTTAAACTCTGTTGGGAAGAATATCTTCTGCTGCTTGAACAACGGAACTACCCCGCTAAACCTCACCATTTTATTGGTATTAGGTCTGATAATTATCTTTCAAATTATTGAGAGCCTCTCCCAATTTAATGTTCCTCTCATACTCTTTCCTAATCACATCGTCTTCTATACAACTCAAATCCATTACAATCCTTTATGCTGTTTTAACGCCTCTAGTCTGTGCTTTAAGTAGGTATCGCTCGCTTTAACCTCTCTATCAAGTTCTCTCTGACGATCGTCTCTATCCATCTTTTCTTGCTTGAAATTCATATCGTTTAAGACTTTCGCCTGTTCTATGTCATACTTATTCTGCATTTCTTGGACTTTGAGAGGGTCAATAGTCTCTCCCATCTGTTTAGTTAAATACTCATCGTCAAGTAGGTTGCTTTCAGAGCCAATTTTCCTAGCCATTGCCGCCTCTTTCTCAGCTTTCGCTTGTTTGAGGCTCACATCTATTTCATTCTCCGCTCCTTTTGCTTGTTCGTTCCTTACTTGAGCTTCAAGTAACGCGAGTTGAGTTTCTTGCAACTTCTGTTGCATTGGATCGGGTTTAGGCGTATATGTCATTATTTTATTAGCCAAATCGGGCATTTTATATAGTTTCGCTATGTCCGCTAGAATTATTTGAGTGAAGTCAAACGGTAGCGAATTACCTGTCGTCTGCAACATAAACGATAAATCCTGCGCTCTCATAGCGTTATCTTCGGCTGTTGATACGGCTATGTCTATGTCATACTCGCCCGATAACATATCTTTTGTTACCGCTATTACTTCCTCGTCCGTATAACGAATAAAAGTCGTATCGTCTAAGAACTCCGCGCTATACACCAACCACTTTCTACCTATTGGTTTAACAAGATTTTCGCTGATGTTTCTTACCAAATGCAGCCTTCTTAACGCTGTAGCGTCCAATGCTCCTCTAGCTCCTGTCGCCGTAGAGCCTAAACCTTTTCCTGATATGCCAGATTCAGCGAACGATTTAACCCCAGATATAGCCTCTATCTCGTTAGTGATTAAACTATAGAAGTTCCATACTGACGGCGGTATTTGATTGAAGTTTCCAAAAAAGAATATCTCGTTTGAGCTACCGTTAAACGAGAAGTTATCACCACGAAGGAACTTCTTCTCATTATCTGGGCTTAACGCTCCTTGTTTAATACCCATCTGTCCCTCTGTCCCAGCCGCAATATAATTGATTAACGCTCGCTTCAAAGCGGTTTTAACCTTCTGCTCATCGCTTATTAAAGAGCCAGAGCCTTCGCCATACACCTTAAAAGGGGTTTCTATGAACTTACATAGGATAAATGGGTGTTTTTTGTCGGGGTATGGGTTATTCTGCAACCTGATTACTACATCTCCTACCCAAGCGCATACTATCGGTTCGGCAATTTTATCGCCATTCCAATCTATATTCCCCCAATATTCATACACTACTACTTTCTTGCGCGTCTTATCTGAGAACTTAAAATGCGTGTGGTCTGGCGTCTCAAATCCGTCTGGGTCGTTACTGCTATCGGTTAAATCTTCTTCCACTTTGTCAAGGTTAGTAAATCTTCCGTCCAACCTCAAAGAGGATAAATCAGTCTCATACCTGTTGATTACAAACTGGGCTTTATCTAAATCGCCTTGACAAGTAGGGTCTATAAACACATCTTCATTCCTACATACTTTCGCTGTTGGTTTATTGACTAATACCTCTATTTCTTCTATTTCTTGTCTTACTAACGCCAAAGGCATAGGCATATTGAAGTTGTCGGGTTTAACTACTGGTTGTTGTAGTTCTTGTTGCATTTCTTGTAAGCCCTGTTCAATTTGTTGAGCTTGCTGGGACAGCTGTTGTAGAGCTTCTTCGTTACCCTCTTGTTGGGCTTGTCGCATTTGCGCTTGTAGTTGTTGGGCTTGTTGCGTTGTCTGTTGAAACTGTGCTTGTAATTGTTGTCGTTCTCTAAACATAGTTAGTTCTATCTCGTTAGCCATCATCTCGGCTTCTCGCTTGCTCTGATTGAGTAAGGCTTGGTATCTCTCTACGCTGACTCGCGAGTTATCTTCTAGTATAAACTCATATCTCGTAAATCGTTTAGAGTTTTCTTGGTAATCCCACCCCAACTGAACTATTACGCTGCCTTCTATATCGGCGATTTTTATAGCGGTAGTGAGGAAATTAAACCTGTTGAATTGTCTACAGAATTGTGTGTTTAACAGTATCTCCTTTTGTCTTGCGGCATTTCTATCGTCTTTACCAACGGGAGCAATCTTAAATATGTCGGAAGTGGAGACAAATGGATCAACCAAACTAGGAATTTGCCATTCAGATTGTCTGCGTATGTCCTTTGATATTATTTTAGATTTGTGGGGGTGTTCGTTCCCATACAACTTTCCGTAATACTCGTCTCTGTATTGCTTCAAAGAAGTATCGTGCTCTTTCCTAAGAGTTTGTGTTGATGTTAGGTCGGCTTTCGCTATAGCTAATATAGACTCTTTTGTCATTTTTTTTGGTTTATTGTCCATTCTTGCCTCTCATAACAGCTAAGTTCATTAGTAAAGTCTCTCCGTCTGGCGTAGCGTAATACGATATACCCTCTGTGTGAATTACTACCCATCTTACTGGTTTCCATTCTACCTTTATAGCTTCGTCAAACTTTGTGCAATTCTTGTCAATATACACATAGTTAGGGCTTGGAGCGGAACACCCGACAGCAGTAAGGAGATAAACTGCTATGAGAGTTACTATACCCATAATTTTTAGAGTTTTAGCGAGTGTTCCGCTCATTTAATTTTCCTAAAATATAGTTATCCTCGCTTAATGACACATTGCATTTCGTATCACCTAATTTAATGACGTTTTTCGCGTTAATTCTAGCGATAATTTCCTGAGCTTGCAATACCTTTTCATTCTCTTTTTGTAATTTTGAGATACATTCGTTGGTTTCATCGTCTCTTTCTTTAAGTAATTTGCTATTTAACGATCGCTCCATAGCCAAATTATTCTGACATACTTTAAGCTCGTTCTCCAATTCGCTATTGACATTAGTTAAATGGGCGATATAACAGCAGAGTATAGCGATGACAAGCAAGGATACAACAATGGAAGCTCTAATTATCTGCTCGAACATTGCAAACCCTTCTCCACCACTTTAGCGGGGTGTCTAGAGGTAAAGAACTTGTTGAGCGAGTAACCGCCTACCGTTGTTGCCGCGAATATTGAATAAAAATACGCCTGATACTCTAAGGCTGTCTTA
Source organism: Helicobacteraceae bacterium (assembly GCA_031286325.1). Taxonomy (GTDB): domain Bacteria; phylum Campylobacterota; class Campylobacteria; order Campylobacterales; family SZUA-545; genus JAIRNH01. The sequence goes on along the minus strand of JAITUT010000015.1, from coordinate 7,468 downwards.
AGGTAGTCTAGATTGCTCCTGTCTATGATTAAATAGCAGATAAACCCTTGCATTAGAAGTATTACAAACCCTAACAGAAACGACCCTACGAGATTGATAAACCTTGTTGAGGACTTGCCTGAATTAGCGATAATAAGTTGTTTGAAAAACTCTTTCATTGTTAATGGACGCCTTTCGTGAATGTAGATACTAGCCAAGCTACAAGAGCAGAGCCGATAGTCCCTAAGATTGATACGCCAAAGAACACTTTTGTAGCTAAAACGGAATACGATACGGAATAGGTTTTATCCAACTCATACATTTTATGGTCTATCCTATCCTTCATATCAGACATAGCCTTAGTCATCTCTTTCATCTCTACTCTTATATTATTAAAACCATTTGTAATAGCCGTATTCATTGAGTTTAACTTATACTCTATGCTGTTTATGTCAGCCTTTATCCTTATAATATCTTGGATTACAATATCTTGTCTATCTTCAAGTATCTCCAATCGTTCTTCTGGTGTTTTAGTCTTTGTTTCCATTTTAACCCCCTGTCTATTTATACACCCTGTATAATTGCTAATATCTTCAATAGAGCCACTATTGCTATAAACTGAATTAAAGCCTCTATCACAATCATTTAGCCTCCATATCCGAATATATTGTTGTTAACACCGCTAGTAGAATTAAGACCATTGCCGTAGTAATGACATACGCCAGTTCGTATTGTAGGGTCTGGATCGGGCTTATCTGTTCCACCGCTATTGCCGTTACCGCCATTATTCAATTCCGCTAGTCTCTTTTCCTCAGCCGCAATCATAGCTTCCAACTCTACCGCTGTAATGTCTGGTGGATATGTTAGTCCTAGTTCGTCCGCTCTATCTTTTAATTCCTCTAATCTTATTCTCTCCGCTTCAACTGCGGCTAATCGGTTTCGTTCGTCATCTATTGATTTTTTGAACCACATTGGTTTAATAATAGAAGGTATAGTAATATCAAGTTCATTCGCGTCTATTTTTAATTTGACAATCATTCCGTTTATTCTAGACACTAAAGACGATAAACTCTCACCTGAGAGGGGTTTCATCTCCAAACCAATAATGAGAGCTTGTAACTCCTCAAGTCTTAAATACTCAAGCATTTGTTCTTCTATATCCCAAATGTCTATCATCTGACGATTATCCACTAACGCTTTTAAGTCAGACGGGTCAATCTTAGAGGGATAAGCAATGTGTAATATATCTGCTGTTGTCTGTAATTCACTCACTTTATTATTTATTATTGTTTCTAAAGCTTTGAACTGACTTACAATTTGATTTGTGATATGAGTTCCACTAGTAATGGATAAAGATGAATGAGAGATACCCAAAGACACAGCGATAGTTTTCATCTGTTCTACTGTTGATTCGCCGACACCAATTATATATGGAAAGTCTGTTATAGCAGTTAGACTTGCAAGAATATCTAACGCTGTTAGTCTATAGTCAGATTCGGTTCGCGCTACTTCCACCAAAATTGGTTTTAAGGTTGACCCTGTATTTACAGTTTTATATGGTGGAATTTGTTCTACATACCAAGCATATATTAAGTCTAAAAGTCGTGCTGTGGTCATACTACTAAAATTTAGAGCCATTTCTCGCCCTCCTATATCCTTTTCTAACTACCAAATTTAATAACTCTCATAATTCATACACATAGTAGTTAACAAATTATAACCTATAATTTGGTATGATAACAGTCCAGAAGGGGTTTAGGGTGTTTATACCAGATTTATACCACGACAAATGCCCATATAGAGAGCCTTCGTTAGGCAGATACTTCTACAGACTTTCCTTTCAAAAACTTCTCGCGGGAGCAAAGTTCCCGCTTGCGACCAAAGGCTTTGCCTTTGGAAACCTCGCAAATTGCCGTTCAGCCCTGCTGGGCAATTTGCGCCCGTTGCGCTACTCGCTACCGCTCAACTTCGCTTGCGCTCCTTTTCGCTACCGCGAGCGCAACGGGAACATAAGGCTTTAGCTTGGGTTTCGTAGCTCTTAAACGCCGTCTGTTTGGAAACCTACGCAGTAACGCCGCAAGCGTCGTCGCACGCAAATTCGCCGCGCTTTGCGGCGGCAATAAGGCTCGTCTTTGAAAAACATACTTAATTCCTTATACGCGATCGGCGGCGCGAACATTTCACCGATTATCGCCGAAAAAGCCTTAAAGGGCGGCGCGAAAATTTACCAGCTGCGCGAGAAAAATTTAAGCGATCGCGATTTGCTTTCGATCGCGGAAAAATTGCGCGATTTGTGCGCGAAATATAATGCGGAATTTGTGATAAACGATCGCGTAGATTTAGCGCGTAAATTAAATTGCGGAGCGCATATTGGCGGCGGCGATGAAAGTTTGCGAAAAGCGCGCGAAATTTTGGGCGATAACGCGATCATAGGCGTTTCGTGTTACGACGATTTAGATCGCGCGAAATTCGCCGAAAAACACGGCGCGAGTTATGTTTCTTTCGGCGCGTGTTTTAGATCGCGAACCAAACCCAACGCGCCAGTTTTGAAAGATCATAAAATTTTCGCCGAAAATTTCAAAATTCCAAAGTGCGCGATCGGCGGGATTACATTAGAAAACGCTGAACCGCTCGCGCGCGAAGGAGCGAATTTGATCGCCGTAATCACCGCGCTTTGGGAAGCTCTAGATGTAGAAAAAACCGCGCGTGAATTTACGCGAATTTGCGAAATAAAACAAGAGGCGAAATGATACGGGAAATCATCAAAAAACGATATTTAATTTTAGACGGCGCGATGGGTACTTTGATCGCGGAGAAAGGCGCGGCAAAGTTGGAGGCGGCTGGCTCTTGCGCCGAACTTTTGAACGAGATCGAACCCGATCTGATCGCCGAAATCCACGCGGAATATCTCGCCGCGGGCGCGGATATTTTAAAGAGCAATTCATTCGGCGCTTTGCCTTGGGTTTTGGAGGAATTTGGCATAGCCGAACGCGCCGAAGAATTGGCGGCGGCGGCGGTTAAGATCGCAAAAGAGTGTTGCGCGAAATTTTCCACTCCAGAAAAACCGCGATTTGTCGCGGCTTCGCTGGGTCCGGGCACGAAGCTGCCGAGTTTGGGGCATATAAATTTTGACGAAATGGCGGCGGGTTATCGCTCGGCGGCGCGGGGCGCGATCAATGCTGGCGCGGAGATAATTCTCCTCGAAACCTGCCAAGACCCGTTGCAAATTAAAGCGGCGATCGCGGGAATTAACAACGCGAAGCGCGAGACTGGCGCAAGCGCGGAGATAATGGTCAGCGCGACGATTGAGAGCGCTGGCGCGATGCTTATCGGCACGGACGCGCAGACCCTCGCCGCGATTTTGTCGCCTTACGATCTCCTCTCAATCGGGCTAAATTGCGGCGTGGGACCCGACCTCGCGGCGCGGCATATTAAAACTCTCGCTGAAAATTCCCAGAAAAATATCAGTATTCACGCCAATGCTGGGTTGCCGCAAAATATCGGCGGCAAGACGCTTTATCCAATGGGCGCGAGCGAGTTTGCCGACCTTACAGCGGAAATCGCGGCGAATAACGGCGTTTGTTTCGCGGGCGGCTGCTGCGGCACTACCCCCGCGCACATTAAAGCTCTTGCGGATCGCCTAAACTCTCAAACGCCGCGCGCAAACACAAACGCAAAACGTCATTTTTTAACTTCGCTTTTTAACGCGACGCCGATCGCCAAAACGCCTTGCCTCCTAGTAGGCGAACGCGCGAACGCCACAGGCAGCAAGGCGTTTCGTGATCTTTTGCTCTCGGAGGATTACGAAAAGGCGCTCGCGGTGGCGAACGAGCAGATCGCAAGCGGCGCGGACGCGCTTGATCTCTCGGTTGGTTTCGCGGGGCGCGACGAGATTTACGATATGACGATTTTGGCGGGCAAATTCGCCCTCGCCGCGCCGCTTCCTTTGATGATTGACTCGACAAAGCCCGAAGCGATTGAGGCGGGGCTGAAAAAGTTCGGCGGTCGCGCGATCATAAACTCCGCGAATTTGGAGGACGGCGAGGCGAAGTTTAACGCGGTGGCGCGGATCGCGAAAAAGCACGGCGCGGCGCTTTTGTGCCTCGCGATTGACGAAAGCGGAATGGCAAAAAGCGCGGCGAAAAAATTAGAAATTGCCGAAAGAATGCGAAATCTCGCGATCGCGGCTGGGCTGGACGAAGGCGATTTAGTCTTTGACCTGCTGACTTTCACGATCGCGAGCGGCGATGAAGAGTACCGCTTTTCGGCGCGGGAGACTTTGAGCGCGATCGCCTCGTTGCGCGAAAAATACAAAAAAGTCGGCGCGTCTTTGGGCGTCTCTAATGTCTCGTTCGGGCTTAAAGGTTATTCGCGCGAACTTTTAAACAGCGTCTTTTTGCGCCAAGCGATTGATCGCGGCTTGACGATGGCGATCGTGAATACGCGATCTATCGTGCCGCCTGAAAAGATCGCGCTTAAAGACCTCGCGATGTGCGAGCGACTTTTGTCGGGCGAAGAGAACGCGCTCTTTGAGTTTATCGCGCATTTTGAAGGCAAAAATCCTCTCGCCGAAACAACCGCGATCGCGGCCAATGAGAGCGAAGAAGATCAGATCGTAAATTTTTTAATTAGCGGGCAGAAAGAGGCTTTGATAGCAAAAGTCCTCGCCGCGAAAGAGAGGATCGCGCCCGAAAAAATTGTAAATGAACTTTTGATCGGAGCGATGAAAGAGATCGGCGAGCGTTTTGGAGACGGGCGTATGCGACTGCCGTTCGTGTTGCGCGGCGCGGAGGCGATGAAGGCGGCGGTAGATTCGCTCGCGCCGTTTCTGCCGCGCAAAGAGGGCGCAAAGCGCCTCAAAATCGTGATTGGCACCGTCAAGGGCGATGTCCACGACGTAGGGAAAAATCTCGTGGATATTCTGCTGTCGAACAACGGGTTTGATGTCGTGAATATCGGGATCAAAACGTCGTATGAGGAGTTTGCGCGCAGGGCGGCGGAGCATAGCGCGGACGCGATCGGAATGAGCGGTTTGCTTGTGAAATCCACGCAAATTATGGCGGAAAACCTCGCGCAAATGCAAGCGGACGGGCTAAAAATCCCTGTTTTGCTGGGCGGCGCGGCGTTAAATAAAAATTTTGTCGCCGAGTTTTGCCAGCCGCTCTATGACGCGCCAGTCGTCTATTGCCGCGACGCCTTTGACGCCATAAACGCGCTGAACGAGTTGGCGAGCGGGACGCTGAAAAAAACGTCTTTGATCGCGAAAAAGAACGCGGCGATCGGAGCTTCTCGTAATTGCGAGGTTGATTCGCAATCTCCCGCCGTTGCGGACGCGAGGGTTTCTAATAAAAACGTTTCGCCCTCCGCACAGGAGACATCAGGGCGCGATCTCCCACCCGAACTAGACTTTTTTGATCTGAAAAAGCCGAACTTTTACGGGCGGCGCGTGTTGCAAATCGCCCCCGAAGAGACGTTTGATCGCCTGAATTTGAACCTTTTGTTTAAAACGCGCTGGGGCTTTGCCGCCCGCGATAAAAGGCAATACGAAACGACGCTCAAAAACGAAATAGAGCCGATCTTTAACCGCTTAAAAACGAAGTTGATCGGCGAAAAACTTTTAACGCCCGTAGTGATCGCGGGAATTTTCCCCGCGAAACGTCGATCGGGAAGCGAGATCGTAGAAATTTACGACGAAAACGTTGTGAATTTGATCGCGGAGCTCAAATTCCCGCGATCAAGAAAAGAGGATCGCCGCTCGATCGCCGACTATTTTTCGGCGAATGAAATTGACGCGGCGGGGTTTTTGTTCGCAAGCTCTGGAACGCGTCTTGATACTTACGCGAAAGAGCTCAACGCCGAGCGCAAATACGAGGATTATCACTTTGTAAGCGCGTTATCGGGCGAGCTAGCGGAGTCGGGCGCGATCATCGCGCACGAGTTTTTGTCAAAGGAAATGGCGGGCGGCAAGGGCGTTCGTTACGCGCCGGGCTATCCTGCGTGTCCCGATTTGGCGTTAAACAAACAAATTTTTGACCTTTTGCGCCCCGACGAGTTCGGCGCGGCTTTGTCGGAGAGTTTTTTAATGTCGCCTCAGGCGTCGACTTGCGCGATCTTCTGCCGCCACCCTGAAGCGAGGTATTTCGCGATATGAGAGAGTTTCTTTCAATCGGTATAACCCGCCATATTGGGATCGCGGCGGTTGAACGTACTTTGCGCTATGCGGCGCGGCGCGGATTTTCGTTCGGATCGTTCGGCGGTTGCGATTTGACGGCGGAAAAGCGGCGTTTTGACCTAGCGGGAGAAATTGAGCCGCGATCCGCTTTGAAACTCCGCGAAAAGCGTAAAAATTTTCTGCGATCTAAGAAGAGCGCGTATTTAGCGAGCGTTTTAGCGGCGAAAATCAGGTTGCGTTACTATAAAGAAAGGCGCGTAAAAACGTTGTTTTCAGCGACTTTAGCGCGTGTTATTTCACCGAAATTTTGGGCAAAAACTATTAGAAAACCGCGAAATGAAAACATTTGAAATTATCATCGCCGGCGGCGGGCACGCGGGGGTAGAGGCGGCGGCGATCGCGGCTAAAATGGGCGCGAAAACGCTTCTCGTTACGCCGCTAATTTCGCAGATCGCCGCGATCAGTTGCAATCCCGCGATTGGCGGCTTGGGCAAGTCGCATCTGGCGAAAGAAGCCGATATTTTAGGCGGCGCGATGGGCGTTTTGACGGACGCCGCCGCATTGCAATACCGCGTTTTGAACGAAAGCAAGGGCGAGGCGGTGCGCGGCACGCGCGTACAAATCGATATGGACGCCTATCCGATCGCGGCGCGCGATCTTTTGCTGCGTCTGGAAAATCTCACGATCTCGCAGGATTTAATCGAGGAATTGATCGTAGAAAACGGCTGGGTCGCGGGCGTGATTACGCGGCTTGGCATAGAATACCGCGCGAAAGCGGCGATCTTGTGCGGCGGCACATTCCTAAACGGACTCGTGCATATAGGCGAAAAGAGTTTGAAAATGGGGCGAATCGGCGAAATGCCCTCGATAAATCTCGCCGAACAGCTTCGCGCGTTGGGTTTTGAGATCGGGCGGCTCAAAACTGGCACTTGCCCGCGCGTTGATGCGAAATCTATTGATTTCGCCGCGCTTGAGCGGCAGGCAAATCAGGAAAATCCGAAGCCGTTTAGTATTCACACGCGAAATTTCGCCCCGCGGCAATTGCCGTGTTACCTCGCCTACACAAACGCCGCGACCCACGAAATCATCAGCGGCAACTTCCATCGCGCGCCGCTATTTACGGGACAAATTCTAGGGACGGGTCCGCGCTATTGCCCCAGCATTGAGGACAAAATCAGCCGTTTTGCCGATCGCGCGAGCCACCAAATTTTCGTCGAGCCGATGAGCCGCGAGGCGAACGAATACTATTTGAACGGGCTTTCGACAAGCCTGCCGCGCGATGTGCAGGAAAAGTTCGTGCGCTCTATGGCGGGCTTC
>JAITUT010000078.1 GCA_031286325.1 Helicobacteraceae bacterium | reverse complement strand
AGGGGGGGAGGTGAAACCCGCAACTTGATCGCGATCCGCAATCTTGCTGAAAATAGTTGCCATAGCAACCTCCTTAAGGTATTTTGAAACGGCGTAATTTTAACGCAATAAATCTAAAGCGTTTTTTATCGCGATATATTTATTGAAGTTGCCGCAAAAATCAAATAATAGTTGCATATTCTCTCGCGTTGTTATTCCAACCTCTTTTATTTGCCTCCTCCGCAAACATTTTTGCGATCAATTTTCACAAATTCAAGCGCGTCTTGATCTAAAAAGTTAAGCAACATTTCCACATTCGCTTTGAGCTTAAATTGCGTCTCCTCCTCATAGAGCGGAATCATCTGGTAAAAATTCACAATTTCGCCGTTTGGCAACTCGCAAGCAAATGATTCCTCGTCAAATCCGCCCGGACTCAAAAGCAAAATGTTGGAAAGTTGCGTGTTGGGCGCGAATGACTCGCCCTCGGGATGCCCAATCGTGTGTCCCCAGCCGAGCCACGAATTTTCGCTTATGGGCAACCTAGCGAGGTATTTCAGCCAGCGCAGAGGCCAATACCACTCCTCGTTTGACAAATCGTCAAGTTTCCAATCGGGCGGTAGGCAAATTAAGAGCTCCGCGCGATCCAGCCCTTCGCCGCGCAATTTTTCGGGTACATTCATAGGCAACGCGCCCATTCCGATCGTAACAAGGGTGTAGTAATTGTGTTCTGTCGTAGGAGCAATTATCGCGATATCTACGTGAATATCGGGCGAAACCAACTCGCGATAGATGTTTTTGGAGCGTCCGAAATACTTCACGATGTGCTCGGATACGCAGTCAAGCTCATCTTCTTGATAAATCGCGGGGGTATATTTCATCTGCTCTAATCGCGCCGCCGCGTACTTCAAACTATTTTGCAACAACTCTTTCGTCTGCTCGTCTTCGTCACCCAAATCGATCGCCCGCTGAAAACATTGCGCCGCCTCCGCGTCGCGATCCAAAAAATATAGGCTAAACCCCGCGCGATAGTGCCATTTGTAGTCGCCTTGCCCCTCTACTTCCCACGCCATAAGTTGGTCTAGCGCCTCTTGAAAGCGTTCTAAATTGTTGAGCGCCCTCGCGTAAAGACCGCAAACTTCATAGCCGCGCTCTTTTGCTGGGATTTTCTCCACAGCGTCAGCGATCTGCTGATGATCGCCTGCCTCGTGCCAAGACTTAAGTTGAGCGATAAAATTTTCCATAAAGTATGCTATCAAAAATTATTCGGATATTCTTTGAGCCAAAGCAATTTAACGCGGCTTTAACAAAGCTTAATGCAATTCGGCGTTGAGTTTCACTTCGCGTTTGCTGCGCACGGCTTGCATTTGCCCGTTCTGGCTGTTTTGGCGGAAGTGAATACCGTGCATTCCCGCGAGCTGAACGCCTTTGACGATCAAATCCGCGCCGCTTGATTCAAAGTTCGGGTTAACTTTCGCGATCTCCGCCGCCTCTTTCGCCGCGATGAAAATTTTCGTCCCCTCTAAGATCGCTATCCCAGCGTCTACTATGCAACCGTCTCCAAGCGGGATTCCCGTAACGGAATTCGCGCCGAGCAAAGTATTTTTGCCGATCGTAACGGGTTTGCCGCTCGTGCCGCTCAAAACGCCCAAAATGCTCGCGCCGCCGCCGACATCGCTACCCGCGCCCACAACCGCGCTGGAACTTATACGCCCCTCGATCATCGCGGCGCCAGTCGTGCCCGCGTTGAAATTGACATAGCTCGCCCCCGGCATTATCGTAGTGCCCGCCGCGAGGTGCGCGCCCATTCTAACTTTGCCGCCGTCCAAAACGCGCGTGTTGTCGGCGGGGATAATGTGTTGCAAATAGCGCGGAAATTTATCGACAAAGTCAATTTTAGGAAACTCGCCGCGCAATTTCAGCGCGATCTCGTTTTCGCGCAAAAAGTCCAAGTCAATCGGCGCGCCGCCGCTCCACGCCACATTCGGCAAAATCCCAAACGCGCCCGTTAAATCAAGCGATCTAAGCGGCGCTTTGCCGAGCGACAAGGCGTAAAGTTTCAGATAAACCGCCTCTACCGACTTTGGCGGCGCGTCCTCAAACAAAAAGACCGCCTTGAAATTTTTTAAGCCTTCGTCTTGCCCGATTTTCGCCAACTCCAACAAAACCTGAATGTTTTTGTGTTTTTCACCCACAGACTCGTCTATAAAATACGCGAAATCGTTCAAAGCCTCGTTGATAAAATCAATCGTTAAATCAGAGACTAGCTCACTCTCCGCCTTGATCCGCGCGCCCGCCGTTTTAAGCGCGGCGAGGTAGATCGCCGCGCTCTTTAAATTTTCTTTGAAATTCACAACGGCGAATGTCGCTTGCAGGATTTTTTCTGGGTTTACGCGCGATCTATCGACCCTCGCGATCCCGAAAGCAAGCGGTTCGCGCCAATCCGCGCTCGCTTGAAACTCCGCCGCTTTTTTCTCAAAAACTTCTAAATCGGTCATCTTTTGCCCCCAAAAATTTCGCCAAATTATGCCCAAAAAGTATAAAGCGCGATGTTTTAAAACCCGCAATTATCTTTTAGATCGTTTGCCTTCATACCTTAAACTAATCCCTTATACCAATACTTTACATAATATATTTATTTTTATTAAATCAGATTTATTAAAACTTTACTTGATACTATACATCAAAATATCAAAGAAGGAGTTTAGTATGAACTTGTTAAATCGTATGGTTTTGCGCAACAAATTTGTGGCGCTCGGCGCGGTTTTGATCGCGCCGCTGGTCTTAGTCGGCGCGATCGGCATTAATGACATTAACCGCTGGCAAGATGATATGAGGACTATAGACGAGACAAAGCCGCCGAAGGTGATAACGCTAAACGCGATCGACTATGATCGCAGAAACGTCGCGGCTTTCGCCCACAACGTCTACAAATTCCAAAATTTTGGCGCGAACGAGATCGGCAAGCGCGTCGGCAACTTGCTGAAAAAACGCCAAGACGCCTTTAGCGATATAGATAAAATGTGGGAAGAATTTTTAGAAACGCCGGTGTTAAACGATAAAGAAACGCAAGATATAAGGGAAAAGTTGCTCGCCTCATACGCGAAGTGGCGCGAAGCCAATTTACTGATTGACAAGGCGATGCAGGAAGTCGTTGATAACTCCGACGCCGCGCGGCAAAGAGCTATTTTCCAAAACTTTGAGAAGGTAATGGCGCAAACCAAAGAAGCGTCCTTACTCTTTGAGAACGATCTTGCGGCGTTATCGAAACGGGTAAATAACTTTTGCGGTTGCCACCAATGAAGTTAAAAGCTCGCGAGCAAAGCTTTCGCCGCGCGCTCCGCGATCGCGCGTTAGCGAAATATCGCAAAAGCCGCCGCTACGATCTTAAACGGCGGCGGGCGGAAATTAAATTATAATCGCGAATATCGCGATCGCAAAAGATAAATGAAAATTTGCCTGAAATTCTTCGCGAATACGCTGAAAGTTTTGATTTTTTGATCGCGAACGATCCGCGCGAAAATTGTTTCTGCTCTGAAAATTTTATAATATATGGCGATCGTTTGAAATAGGGCGAGCGTAAAACAAGATTTTTTTATTAACCGCGCGCGTGGCGCAAGAGAGATCGCGATCGCATGCAACCTCGCGTTGCGATCGCGTAGCTTCATATAAAAATCGCGGCTATGTTATAAACGTCGCGCAACTTTGTATTGTGATCGCGATTAAAGTTACAATTATTGCTCGCCGCGCGCGCCGCGTAAAAAAGCCCTTGATCGCGCAACAGAGGGCGCGATCGCGCGTAACTTCATATTGCGATCACGTAACTCAATCGCAAGCCGTTTTGAATGTGTAATCGGAATCCGAATATCTTAACTCGCTTTCGGCTAAAGGCGCTTTTTCACCGTTTGTTTTATGGCAAACGCCGCTTATCGCCTTGCCCTTTTTATATGTAAATACGCCCCAAATTTCGCCATTTTCCCTGAAAACTTTCGTTTCGCCCTCTTTTGCGCCGTTTTTCCACGCGGTCTCTCGCTCTAACTTACCGCTTTCGTAATAGTAACTTTTCTCAATCCCGTTCTTGAGGCCGTTTTTATATGGCGTTTCACTTCCAAGTTCGCCGCTAGTGGAGAAAAACTTCTCAATCCCTTCTTGTTTGCCGTTTTTGTATGTCCTGATGTATTGCAACGCGCCGCCGCTCCAATAATCTTTGCTAATCCCGTCCATTTCGTCGTCTTTGAACGACGTTTCGAATTCAAGTTCGCCGGTACTCAGGCTATACTCTTTCTGAATTCCCTCCCTGACGTTGTTTTTATATTGTGCTTCCAGCCAAAGTTCGCCGTTCTTGTAGAAACCTTTCCAGACCCCTTCGATTTTGCCGTTTTTGTATGGAATTTCGTACCTTAACCTACCCGTTTTGTCGTCATATTCCCTTATTACGCCGTTTAGTAGCTCGCCGTCAACGCAGAGCGTTTCGTATGTCATATAAAAAACATTTGTGATCGTACTGCCATCTTTGAGCGATACCATCTTCGCTTTGCCTGGGAGCAAATTGCCCTCCATATCCACGCACTTGTTCCCGTCAACACGCGCTGTTTTGTTCAAGACATAAACTTCGTATTTCCCGCTGTAATCCTCGCTCGCGTTTTGGCACATAGTCGCCAGCAAAATAGCGATCAAAACTCTTTTCATCTTGTCTCCTTTTTGCATTGCTAAAAAATTGCGCGAAATTTAGCGAAATTTACTTTAAAACTAAAGCCTTAAAAAGTCCTTATGTTCCTGTCGCGCTAAGCGCAACGGACTCAAATTGCCCAGCAATGCTAAATGGCAATTTACGAGGTTTCCAAATAGATAACGGGCGAACACACTTCGCCGTTTGCCCGCACGGGGTTTTGGCGGGGTT
>JAITUT010000067.1 GCA_031286325.1 Helicobacteraceae bacterium | reverse complement strand
TGATCGCGCAGACGGCGGATATGGCGGTTACTCAACTTTTTTGATCTCCGCTCTCTCCGCGCGAGGCAAAGAACCGCGAGCCGCAGAACCGCGAGCCGCTTGATAATTTCATAAGCTTGACTCCATGCTCATAAGCTCTTCCGTTTCAATCACCTTGATCTCGATACTCTCCGATATTTGCGATCCGTTTATCACGGGTTTGGCGGACTTGAGCGTAGCTAAAAAGTTAAATGTTGGAAAAATTGGCAAGTAAGGCGCATATTCACATTTACAGAATGACGAAAAGAGATGTTTATCGTTAACCTTAACGATGGGAAATACGCGACCCAAAATGATGGTAATTTCTTATATCAATAAATCTTGGTAGATCGCAAAGCCTGACGCGCGTTGCTCGCCGCTGTCGTAGCTGCCGCCAAGCGCGATTTGTTTGCCGCCGAGCAAAAAGCGAAAATATAGATCGTCATAGTAGGGCATATTGGCGTAAAATAGCGGTGAAAGCGCGATCCGCGCGGTATTAAAAGCGGCGCACTTTTGCGCGAGATCGCGCAAATTTTTCAGCGGTTTTACGACCCCATAGGGAGCGATTTTAATAGCCTCTTCCGCGTCGTTTAGATCGCTGATTTTGATCAAACTTTTGAGCCAATTTAATCGTTTGTTTTCGGCGATCTCAAATAATTTATGAATTTCGTGGCGTATTAAAATTTCGCGATCAATTTCCAATTCGTTTTCAATCGCCCGCAAAAGCGCGATCGAGCCGATTTGCAAAGTCATACCGCTAAATCCCGCCAAAATTTTCGCGCAAACCCCAGCGACTTGCGCAAGGTCGCTCTCGCCGATAGATTCCGCGCCGATTTGGTGGATCTCTTCGGTCGGGAAGCGAAAAACGGGCTGAATGTAAAACCACTTGCGGTGCTCGGTCGCAAAGCCAAGCCGCTTTAATATCAGCCGCACCGCCTCAATAGACGAATCGCGGCGCAGGAAAACTGTGTTGTTATTTTGATCCGCAAGGCGGATCGCCTCGCCGTCCGCGTTTTGGTGATACGAAAAGACGGGCGTGCAGATTTCCTCGTAGTTAAATTCGGCGAAAATCCGCACGGCGAGGCTCTCCAAATCGCGTTTTTTGCGCGCCGATTCGCCGAAATAAAGTTTGCTCCCGCTCGGAATTTCGTATTCGCCGATCATTTCTATCGCCTATTTGTAGTAATTTTCGGTGAAAGTTTTCACGCCCGCGCCGTCATATTTGCGCCCGCCAGCCTTTGCGATCGCGATCTCAAGCGCGTTGATCGCCCAGGCGATCTCCTGCGGCGCGACAAAACCCATATTATTGATACGAATTAACTTGTCTTTCAGATCGTCTTGCCCGCCGGCGGCGTTCAAATCCGCCTCTTTTTTCAGCCATTTGCGCAAATTTGCCGCGTCTTCGTGGTAGACTGTGAGCATTGAGAGCGCGGGTTTTTGCGGATAAATTTTCGCGCCGATCGCGTTTAACGCCGCGATCCCAGCCGCGTGGCGTTTAGCCGTCAGCGCGTAAAATTTCTCTTCGCCAATTTTGTCAATCTCGCCCAAAACCGCCTGCAAACCTTGCACCAGCGTAGTCGGCGCAGTCCAAGCGGTCGTGTTTTTGCGCTGGTTTTTAAGCTCAATCGCGAGGTTAAAGTAATAACCCGCGCCGCCCGTAGCCTCAATGCGCTCTATCGCGCGCTCTGACAAACCGATAATCGCCATCGCGGGCGGCAACATAAACGCTTTTTGACTGCCCGTTATCAAAGCGTCAATATGCGTAGTATCAATCGGCTCCACGCCGACTGCCGTAATGCCGTCGGCGATCACGAAAATCCGCTCGTTTTTCGCCTTGATCGCGCGCGCGATCTCCTCTACGGGGTGGCGCAAACCGCCCGCGCTCTCGCAAATTTGTATGAAAACAGCGTCTATCGCGCTGTCGCTTTCCAGCGCGGCGAGAATGTCGTTTACGGGCGCTGGGGTGTTCCAATCGTATTTAAGCTCGGTCGGGTTTTTGCCGTGCGCTTTCGCGAGTTTTGTCCAACGTTCGCCGAATTTGCCAGCGTTGATCGTGAGGGCTTTCGTGGCGAAGTGCGTAACGCACGCCTCCATCGCGCCCGTGCCTGTGGAAGCGAGGATTATCACCTCTTTAGCGCGCATAAATTTTTTGAGCCGATCGCGCACCGCGCCGAAAATCGCTTCAAACTCCGCCGTGCGGTGGTGGATCGTGGGCGTAGCCATAGCCGCGCGCGCAAATTCTGGAACGGGCGTGGGACCGGGCGTCATTAGGATCATTTTGCAGCCTTTGAAAATTTTCGCGAATTTTATCAGATCGGGCTATAATCCTTAAAAACCGCAAAAAGGCTTCCAAATGTATTCAATGCACATTCCCACGCGCACGATCTTCGGCGCGGGCGAGTTAAATAACCTGCGCAAACAAGAGTTGCCGGGCAAAAAGGCGTTGGTCGTGATTTCAAACGGCAAATCGGGTAAAGCGATCCTGCCGCGCCTTGAAGAACAACTTAAATTAGCGGGACTAGATCGCGCGATCTATGACGGAATAGCCGCGAATCCTGTGAAATCTATGGTCGCGGAGGGCTCGGCGATCGCGCGAAAAAACGTTTGCGATTTCGTGATCGCCTTAGGCGGCGGCAGCGTAATGGACGCGGCGAAGGCGATCGCGCTTATGGCGACAAACGAGGGCGATCTGTGGGATTATGTGCGCGCGGACGGCAAAAAAGCGCCAAATCGCGCGTTGCCGATCGTGGCGATCACAACTACCGCCGGCACGGGTTCGGAGGGCGACGCTTGGGGCGTCATAACGAATCCTGAAACCCCTGAAAAAGTCGGAATCGGCGGCACGGAAGACCTCTTTCCGCGCCTTGCGATCGTAGACGCCGAACTGACGTTAACCGTCCCGCCTGATTTCACGGCGTATCAAGGCTTTGACGCGCTTTTTCACAGCGTAGAGTGCTACATTTCGGCGTTCGCGAACCCGCTTTCGGATATGTTTGCGATCGCCGCGATCGAGATTATCGCGCGGAATCTACCAGAATGCGTGAAAAACGGCGCGAATCTCGCGGCGCGCGAGGCGCTCGCCTACGCGAACACCCTTTCGGGCTGGGCGATGAGCGTGGGTCGCACCACGAGCCAACACTCACTCGAACACGCATTGAGCGCCTATCACCCAAAACTGCCGCACGGCGCGGGGCTAATAATGCTAAGCGGCGCGTTTTTCGCGCATTTTGTACGGGCGGGAAAGTGCGACGATAGGTTTCTGAAAATGGCGCGGGCAATGGGAGTTCATCACTCAAAAAATCCTGCGGATTTCCTAGCGGCGCTTGCGAAGTTACGATCGGAGTGCGGCGTGGATAACTTGAAAATGAGCGATTACGGCGTCGTCCCAGCGGAATTTGAAACCCTCGCGAAAAACGCGCGCGCTACTATGGGATCGCTCTTTTTGTCGGATCGCTCGCCGCTTACGGACGAGGATTCGGCGAGGATTTATCAAGAGTCTTACAGATGAGCAAAAAAGCGGCGGCGGCGTTTGCGGCGGGATTTTTCACTTCCCTGTTTTGGGTATGATTATAGGAGCGTTGTCGCTTGCCGCTAGTTTACGCGCTGGCGAAAAAGCCAAAAAATTGGCGGCGTAATGGAAAATGATACTTGGTACGCGGCGAGCGCGATGTTGTTAAATTCGGCAGCTTTTGTCGTTTTTGACGTTAAATGCAGCGAGCGAACGGCGGAAAATAAGCCGAAAGCGGCAAATTAAATTTCGGCGCGGAGCGGAGGCGCAATTTGGCGAAACTCGTAATTTTTGATATGGACGGCACCATAACCGACAGCCGCAGCAATATAGCCGCCTCAATTAACTACGCGCGGACGGCGAAGGGCTTGCCGCCGCTTGACGAGCGCGATGTGGCGGAACGCATTAACGCCCTCACATTTGACGCTACGAAAGACCTCTACGGCGAAAACGCCAGCGAAAGCGACCACGAAGCCTTTGAACGCCACTACGCGACCTCGTGCCTACGCGATTTGCGCCTATATGACGGCATTTTAGAAACGCTGCAAACCCTGCGATCACGCGGCGTCGCGATGGCGATCGCGACAAACGCCACAAGCGGTTTCGCGCAAAAAATGATGACGCATTTGGGCGTGGCGGATTATTTCGCTGAAATGGTCGGCGCGGATTTGGCTCGCGCGAAACCCGCTCCGGATATGCTAAATCTTGTCTTGTCGCGTATGAATATGAGCGCGGCGGATTCTTATTTCGCGGGCGACAGCGGCAAGGATATGAAAGCCGCTCTGGAAGCGAAAATCACAAGCGTTTTCGTAACTTGGGGTTACGGCGTCGAAAATCAGCTTGCGAATTACACGATCAATAAGCCGCGCGAGCTTTTGGCGATCGTGGGTCTTTGATCGCGAACGATCCGCGAATAATTTACAAACTCTCTACAAATCCCGCGCGAAATTTACCGCTGATCTCAGCGAAGTTTCGGGGCTGATTTCATAATTTTTCACATAATTTTTGAGAATTTTGGCGGTTTCCGCGCCGATCGCGATCGCGATCCAACTTTCGCGCCACTTTATTTGAGTGAAAAACGAATTGATCGCGCTGGGCGAACTAAATACGATCGCGGCGTTTTCGGCGATCGCTTTTTCGTCAATTTCGCGCGAAATTGTTTCATATAGAATTTGACTTTTAATTCGCACATTTTTCGCGCTCAAAACCGCCTCAATATCAAGCGAAACTACTTTCGCCCGCGGGTAAAAAAATTTGAGATCGGCGAAACGATCGGCGATCGTTTGCGCGAGATCGGCGGCGTTAGACTTTGCCTCCTCGTAAAATACCTCGCCGAGAAGTTTTTTAGCGGCTTTCGTACTCTCGCCGCCAACGGTGAAAACTTTCAAACTTTTCCAATCGGAGGTTAAATTATCCAGCGCTTTTATCGCGTTTTTGCTGGTGAAAATTATGGCGTCAAAGCCCGTCAAATCGGGCGGCGCGGCGGGTAAAAAGCGCGTGGCGATCGCGGGCAAATTCACCGCGCCCTCTACAAAACTCTCCGACAAAACCACAACCTGCCTTGTATTCATAACGCGATCGTAGCGTAATAGAAAAACTTTTGTTATTTTTATAAAACGCCTATCTTTTTCTTTATTTGCTCTAAAACACTCAAGCCGTCGGCGTTCTTTTTATCGGCGGCGAGTAGAAATAACCCATTGCGGTTAGAGAGTTTTTCCCAAAATTCGCCTATCATTTTCTTTTCTTTTGTATCCTTGCTCTCAATAAGGAACGAGCCTTTGTATTCTACGACTAGAATCCGTCCGTCTTCAAGCATAGCTACAAAGTCGGGATAGAATTTATCCGTGCTTGTCGGCAACCAAAATGAATTTTTATGCCGCGCGATATTGCGAAGCCAATATTTGACCTGCGGCAATGCGTCAAGCTCCTTGGCGCAAGCGAACTCCTCGCCGTTTCCGCCGCCGTCAAACATAGGAACTTTGAGTGATCCTAGATAATGCTTCTGGAATTTATAGTACCCCTGATACATCATTTCGCCGTTGTACATAGATTCAAAAAATTCGAAGCCGTTGTCGAAATCCAGTTTTACGCGATCTTCACGTCCGAACAAGGTAGTATGGAATGCTTTCTCGCGCGCTTCGTTCCTTGCGATTCTAATTTTCCGTTCCAGTTCGTTAGCCAGCGCATACCTCGCTATCATAATCGACGATAGGGATAATCCCCGTATTTCGACGAGATAATCTATCGCCTGTCGAAGCCATTCGATCCTTTTCGGCTGGGAAATATCGTTTTGGCGCAATTTACCGTCAAGCCAATAGATAAGGTTCGTATCCGTCCAGTATTCAAAGTCGACCGCAAAGATAAGGTTTTGTTCGCCTGAGGGTCCGTATTTCAACTGATTCCCATCAAGATTGATAACGTAGCCTCTGCCCTGCGGCTCTATATTGAACTCGCGATCTTCCAACTTTGGATCGGCAAATTCTAAAATATCCCCGCCAAATTCCTCGAATATAAGATCGGGATCGGCAAATACAAACTCGCCTTGTAAATTAACCATAATCAGCGGAGCGCGGAAGCTAGCGCCAGTTGCGGCAGGCGACGGCGTTGTATCTCTTCGCTTGAAGTAATAGAATTTCTCCTCGATTTCGGCGGCTTTTTCAGGGGCTTTTTCAACTATCCGCGCAATATCCGCCTCGGTTGTTTCCTGCGTAAATACGATAGTTTTCCCGTCGTTCTCTATTTTGAAAGTCGTAGGCGTTTCTTCAAGCTGTAAAGGTTTTTCCAAATCCACCTTATCTATTTCGCTCCTTCCAAACAGATCGTAGAGTTCGCTAGGACGCTGTTCAATTGCGGAAATGGCTTCGGTATCGTCAAAGCCCTTGTCCGCCAGTTTTTTGACCAGCGCGTCAGCGGCTTCGCCAAAGGTTTTTGAAAGCACATAGGCATAGGCTTTATTGAGCGCGGAAATTTTGCGCGACTTAGCATAGGGCATACGCATTACGCGCCCAAGGAGCTGTTCGACCAAAGTGTTGCTTTTGACATTGGCAAGCGAGCATAGCACATAGGCAAACGAGCAATCCCAACCCTCTTTCAATGCTTCTACGGTAATGATATATTTCACAGGGCAATCGCGGGCGAAGACATTCACGCCGTCGAGCTCTTTTTGTTCGCCTGTGGCGACGGCAATTTCATTAGCGGGTATATTTGCCGTGTTGATAAGATAGTTTTTCAAGACTTCGACATTGACTTCGCCGCTTTTGTCTTGGGCTTGGAATAGCAGAATTGGGCGGATATATTCCTTTTCGTTTTTCGCCGCCTCTTCAAGCTCGGCGCGCTTCATAATAGCTTGATCCGCCGCTTCTTCCCAACCCAAATATTCGCGCAGTTCAATCGGAAGCTTTATCATCTCTTCTTCTTTAAGTTCGACCGCGCGGACGTTGTAAAGGGTGTTATTGTTTAATTGCGGCGTCGCGGTGAGCTCTACGATAGCCGACGGATTTATGCGCCCTTGTACTTCCTGCGATAATCCTGAGATAACGTTATGCGCCTCGTCTACAATAACGATCGGGCGGTGATTGAAAAGCAGGTTTGCGAACGAGAATTTCAAGTTGCCTTTATCATCTTTTTCCATTCCTTCGCTCGCAGGTATATGCGTGAAATGCGGCTCTAAATCCTCGTTATGTTTATAGACATTGTATTTGTCCGTATTACTCTGGCGAAAAGCTTGGATAGTCGAAACGATTACGCAAGCATTGTTCTCTATATCGGCGGGACGGATATTGAACTTTTCGTCTAGGTCAAATATGCGAACGCGCCCGTTGAATTGCCCGTCAAGTTCCATACGATAGGGGTGGCGCGGATTCTTCAAAGCTTCGCTGGTCTGACGGCGAATAGTATCGCTTGGGCAAAACCAAAGGACGAGCGGATTTTCACGTTCGCGCCAAATATCGGCGGCAATCTTGATCGCGCGCGCGGCAATGATGGTCTTACCGCCGCCAGTTGGGACTTTAAGGCATACGCGCGGCGTGTTTGGGATACTATCCCAGAGTACATATTCCCCTCGCAATTTTCCAAGGCGAGCGGCAATTTCTGGTTCGCTCGCGATTTTTTTATATGCGGATCGCGCGCCTGTAACGCGGCACTCCTCGAAAAAACGTCGCAACGCGTCAAGCGTGTTTTGCTGATAAGTTTTTAGCGTCATTTTGCCCTCACGTCATAAGGTGTTTGTTTAAATTCAACGCGCAGTTCTTTGAGGCGCGCCGCGCCTATGCGCGAGGATTCGCCGTAAATTACAAGCTTTTCGTATTCGTCCTTGCCTATCTCCTTGCTGATTGCGTCGAGGGTTTTACTCGTTAAAACGTTGCCGCCATTGACGCTTTTATCGCGCAGTATTCCATTGTAAAGTAGCGCGTAGGCGATATTGTTACGGATACCAAGGAGGGTTGATTTGGATTTCGGCTTGTCAAACGGGGTCTTGGTTTCATAGAACCATAGGTGCGCCGCCAACTGATCGAACTTGATTGTTTCACGGATTTGCCCATTCTCGTCAAAAATAGTGTCGCCAAGAGTATAAAAACGAAAACCCCCGCCGCCTTTCCAGCCGACGGCTTTGGAAATCCCGCCTTGCTCGCCTTCTATGACTTTTTTAAGGCGGACGACGCAATGGGTTTTCGCCTGTTCGCCCATCTCTATACCGATATATCGCCGACCCATCTTGTGAGCTACCGCGGCGGTTGTTCCAGAACCTAGAAAGCTGTCAAGAACGAGGTCGCCAGGATTTGTCGCAAGGGTCAAAACACGCTGAATAAGTCTTTCAGGTTTTGGTGTAGAAAATACATCATCACCGAATAAAGTTTTAATTTCTTTTTTACCTTCCTGATTATCACCGACATCTTCACGAAGCCATAATGTTAAAGGTACTATTCCATCTCTTACTTCTGATAAAAATCTTTTTATCCTTGGAACATTGTTTCCATTTGTGCCAAAATAAATACGATTATCTGCCACCATTTCATCATATTTGTCTTTACTTACTCGCCAGCAATACTCGGCAGGGGGAAGTATTTTTCTGCCGCTTGGGGTTATGATTTCATATACTCTGCTTTCGGTTCTTGGTCCGGCTTGGATTGGTCCAGAAGCCCACGCGCCGCGGGGGTCGTTATCAGGATTTGAAAACCTTGAATCGGCTTCATCTGTTCGTGGAAGTTGATTCATAATAAAACGGCTATTATCTTTGCAATATACAACGATATAATCAGTGGAACGCGAAAATGTCTTTTTTAGATTTATTGGCGCATAAGAGCGTTGCCAAACCACTTCGTCTATAAAGTTATTCCTACCAAATACTTCATCGCAAATAACTTTCAGATATGCTTGTTCGTCTGCATCAATACTTATCCAAATGCTCCCATCTTCCGCCAATAATTCTCGCAAAATCTCGAGACGGGGATACATCAAAGAAAGCCACTTCGTATGTTCCAAATTATCGTCATAGTGTTCAAACGCGCTTCCCGTATTATACGGCGGGTCTATATAGATACATTTGACTTGTCCTGCGTAGAACGGGAGAAGCGCTTTCAAGGCTTCAAGATTGTCGCCTTGGATTATCATATTTTCGGTTTTTTTTTTGCCCCCCCCCCCCCCCCCGACGCGCCTAATTCTGGTTGTTCCGCCAAGAGACGATACGCCGCTTTTGAAGCGGTTTTAATATCCTCGTCCCTTGAAAGCCAGCGCAATACGGGCATCTTTTATCCTTTCAATAATCTTCGATTTTTATAATTTTTAATTTCGTTTGGATTTTTCCTCTGAAAATACCAAATGAGACCGTGTAGTGAAATGAGATAGTTTTTGCGCGTAAATCATATTGGGGGGCGTTAAAATATATCGCGCTTAAATTATTCGTAAATTTGAAATAAATATGTTTGTCGCCCTGCCCTACTCTATACATTTCGCGGATCGTGAAATCACGCGCGAAAAAGATCGGTTTTGGATTACCGTCTCCGTATGGTTCATAATCTTCAAAAACAGGTTTCAAAGCAGCGTTAATTTCTTTAACTTCAATCTCGCCAAGCATCTTTCTTTTAGCGTTTTTAATTTCCGTTTGATCGCAATCGTAATTAGCGCAGATTTCTAAAAATTTTCGCTTAAAATCGTCTATTTTTTCGCAGGAAATAGTTAAACCCGCCGCGCCCTTGTGCCCGCCGAATTTAATTAAATCGCTTTCGCATTTTTTCAAAATTTCATATAGGTCGTAACCCGCCCAGCCGCGCGCGCTGCCTTTCGCCGTATCGCCGTTTGCCGTTAAAACCACCGCGATCTTCTCAAACTTCTCCGCCAGCCGCGCCGCTACAATCCCGACCACGCCCTCGTGCCAATTAACGCCGGCCGCTACAAGCGCCGCGCGGTTTTCGGAGGCGTCGTCAAGACTCGCTAAAGCGTCCTCAAAAACGCGCGATTCTAAAGTTCTGCGCTCCTCGCACAACTCTTCTAGCCGCGCCCACGCCGTCGCCGCCGCCGAGAAATCAGGCGCGGTTAGAAAATCATAAGCAAGGCGCGCGCTTGACAGCCTACCCGCCGCATTGAGAGGCGGTACGATCCTAAAGGTAATAGAGCGCGAATCTATCGCAAAATCGCGATACTCGCCCTCTTTCAGCGGAAATTCGCGGCGCAAAAGCTCCGCAAACGGGCGTTTTGAAATCGCCAAAGATCTTAGCCCCGTTCGCGTCATCGCGCGGTTTGCGCCCACTAGCGGCGCGCAATCGGCGATCGTGGCGATCGCGACTAACGCTAAAGCTTCTTTCGCGTCATATTCCACGCCCGCCGCGCGCGCAATCCCCGCCGCCAAATACCACGCGACCGCCGCGCCGCAGATGTTTTTATCGCGCGAGGGGCAATCCGCGCGTTTGGGATTTACGATCGCGTAAGCTTGGGGCAACTCAAAACCGCACTGGTGATGATCTGTAATAATTAAAGTTTTTCCGAGCGATTTGGCGCGATCCGCCGCCTCGAACGCGGCGATTCCGTTATCTACCGTGATAATTAAATTTTCCGCTATGCGATCCACAACCCGCGCGTTAATCCCGTAGCCGTCCGTAAAGCGATCGGGCAAATAGACTGCGTACCTCGCCCCCGCTTTCGTTAAAATTTCGCTTAAAATCGCGCACGCGATCACGCCGTCCGCGTCGTAATCACCCGCAATCGCGATCGGCTCGCCGCCTTTGATCGCGTCCGTAATCCGTAAAACAGCGCGATCCAAATCAATAAACGCGCTCGGCGGGTCAAGATCGGCAAGTTTTTTGATCGCGTCATTATGAAAACGCGCGGCTAAAATTTCGCGAACCGCGGCGCAGGTTAATTCAGCCATAAGTTTTGATCTCTCGCCCAGCTAGTTTGCCTATAAAAATGTCCAAAAACGTCCGCTCAAACTTGGCAAAATTCGCGCTAAAACGCGCGAAACTCTTGGCGCGATCGCCCAAAGCTGCCTCTTCCGCCGGCGAAATCACATCTAAACCGCGCGAGATCAACGCCAAATTACGCTCACGCACGATCGCCTCTTTATCGCCGTTGGCGAAACCGTCGCGCAGCAACGCGGCGCGGATCAAATACTCCTCGTCGCGCTTGGCGGGCGGCTCCAAAAGTTTCGCCGCCATAGATTCCGAGACGATTAACTCCACCGCCTCGCTCGCCGTCAAAAACGCCGCTTGCGTATTCGACGGCGCGGCGGCTAGAAGCGGGTTTAATTTCCGTCTATCCGCTTGGCTTGTCTCCTCTTGCGACGGCGCGATTTGCCTCGATTCTTTTTTATCGGCTGTCGCGCCCGCGGATACGCCTGCCGCGAGATCGCGTTGCGGAAGGGTTTGATAACTATAACTTTCACCAATCGCGGTGATCATAGCGACGCCTTATCCGTAAAATTACGCGATTAACAGCAATTTTTGTGCCAAAATAGGCTACGTTGCGCTGCTTTTTCCGCGCGCTGGAATGAAAGAAAGAGAGCGGTCTTCGCGAGGCGCAAAAAGGCGGCGCGGCAATTTATTCCCGCCGCGATCTACGCTAGCGCGCGAAACGTAGCAAAACGCTAAGCGAGAGAAGCTTTGGGCGAATTTGCCGCGCGGATTTCAGAAGCTTCCAAATGCTTTAATCTTGCTCGCAAAGGCTTACAAAGCCAGATAGCGAAGTTCCATTAGGCTAAAATTCTCCAATTTTTCACGATCTATTGCGATCAAAAAGGCGGACAAAATGGCAAAAAAGCGCGTTTTAGTGAAGTTTTCGGGCGAGGCTTTGGCGGCGGGAAGCGGCTTTGGGATTGATACGAGCGTGTTGAAATTTGTCGCGAACGAGCTAAAAAGCCTCGCGGAGAACTCGTTGGAAGTCGGCGTGGTCGTGGGAGGAGGCAACTTTATACGCGGCGTGAGCGCGGCGGCGG
>JAITUT010000040.1 GCA_031286325.1 Helicobacteraceae bacterium | reverse complement strand
ATGTCCCAAGCCGTTGAAAGCTCCAGCGAGACGATCGGCGAGCTTGGCAAACAAAGCGAACAGATCAGCGGGATCGTGCAGACAATTAAAGACGTCGCGGATCAGACGAATTTGCTAGCTCTAAACGCGGCGATTGAAGCGGCAAGGGCTGGGGAGCAAGGTCGCGGATTCGCCGTTGTCGCGGACGAGATCAGAAAACTCGCCGAGCGCACCACGCGAGCCACAACCGAGATCGCGGCGATGATCAGCGCGATACAAGAGAGCTCGCATACCGCGGTCGCCTCAATGGCGCACGCGGCAAAGATGGTAAATGACGGCGTTACGTTAGCGGAGCAAGCCGGCGAAGCGATCACAAAAATTCAACAAAGCACCGAACAAGCAAGAGAGCGCGTGAGCGGTATTACCGCCGCTCTGGACGAGCAGGCGGGCGCGTCTCACCAAATATCTTCGCAAGTTGAGCGCGTGGCGCAGGCGACTGACGAAAACTCTGAAGCCGCTAAGAGCAGTTCGCAAGCCGCCGAACACATTGCGAGCCTCGCTAGAAGTATGCGCGATTCTATGGCGAAGTTTAAGCTGTGATTTTTTGCGGGGGCTTTGTCGCCCCCTCCCCCGCTTCTTTTTTTCACGGAGACAAAGCTCTCGTTACGACCAATTCGTATTATCGCCGAGTTGATTATATTTTCGCGCCGTTTTTAATTTAATTTTTGGGCGGAATTATACGTTGTAAAAAATCGTGAAATTCCACGTAAAAATCTGCTTGGAATTCGCTCGTGTTCGCGCCCGTAACGATCAAGATCGCTCGTATGGTATGTAATTAAAAGACGTTTTTTAGCGCGCGTGATCGCCACAAAAAATATGCGCGCTTCTTCGCTGATTTGCTCCGCGCTGTTTTCGCTAATTTTCGCCCAATAGAACGGGAAAATATCTTCGTTCGCGCCCGCGATCACAACATTTTCAAACTCCAAACCTTTTGCTTTATGAACGGTTGAAATAAAAATTTTTTCATCGGGCGAATAGAGATCGCTTTCTCTAGCCGATCTGTAAAACAAAATCTGATCTTCAAAGGAAGTGTTTTGATTGCGATCAATATGTTTTTTAAGGGTTTTGATCGCCGTTATTTCCTCTGGTTTTGTCTCGTCAATTCCAAATATCTCAAAATATAGATCGTATAGTTTTGCAATAGCATTTTCGGCGGGTAAAATTAAATTCGCTTCGCCGAAAATATCTTTGAAAAATTTTCTGAATTTTTGATCGGCTTTACTCTGCGGCGAAGTAAAATAATTTATCTGTTCTTGCGCGATAACTTTTGAATCGATATATAGTTGCTTTAATAGTTCGTTTGCGGCGATCGCGTCGTCTTTCGCGTTATGAAAATTTACCTCTTTTAACTTTAACTCCGCGATCAAATCGCCTAATTTATGCGAATATAGATTGTGGTATAAGAGGCGGGATAACTCCAAAGAATCTATCGTAGGGTTATTGATAATTAGATCGTAATCCGAATATCTTTTCAAATTTGATTTTAAGATCGCGAGATCATAATTCAAATTATGCGCCGCTAATATAAAATCGCCGCCTAAAAAATCTATAAATAACTTCAAGGCGGTTTTACGATCAACTCCGTCTTTTTCTAACTTTTCTTTTGAGATTTTATGCACTTTTTCGCTTTTCTCTAGATCGCGATCTGTTTTAATATATACTTCAAAATCTTTTTGCATAACGCCGTTAATAATTTCAATCGCCGCGATCTGAATTATATCGTCGTTGTCAGTATCTAATCCCGTAGTTTCCGTATCGAAAATTATAATTCTTTTATTCTCGTAAATTTCTAAAAAATCAATTATCCGCGATCTATTTTGATCGCATATTAAAAAATCTATCGGATTAAGCGCGATCTCTTCTAAATTATAGATGTGTTCTCTCGCCTCTTTAATTGTCTTTGTCGCGCCGAAATCGCGGTAAAGTCTAGCCCAAGCGCTCTTGTCAAAAGGGTTTTTCAATATAAATAAAAACGCCAAAACGCCTTTGATCGCGGCTCTTCTAAATAGATCAAATCCAGAAACTTTAAAGTGTTCTATTTTTAAACGATTAAAGACTTCGTCTATTTCGTCCGCGTATTTGTTTGCGCGTACCAAAATCGCGGTGTTTCCGCCTAATTTATCTAACTTTGAAATTATATTTTTCGCGATATATTTTACGTTATCGTGAAAGTTTCCTTTTGTCTCATAGATCGCAAGATCCTCTTTGCTTGGCTTTTGATTGATATTTGCGATATATTTCATATCTTTAATCGCGCTTTTGATCCAAGTTTGCATATATTCGTTGTAAATATCTAATAAATATGACGGCGATCTGAAATTGCGCGTTAATCTATGTATATTTTTGCCGCATTTTTCTTCAATATCCAATAAACTTTCTAGTTTTGCTCCCATAAATGAAAATATCGCTTGTTGAAAATCCGCGAAATATACGATCGCGGCTTCTTCCGCGCAAATTCTATCTATTATGCTGTGTTGCATAGGATTTAAATCCTGCGCTTCGTCTATTTGAATCCACTTAAATTCGCCTATCTCAAAATCACCGCCTTTAACGCACAAATGATAATACGCCATATTCAAAATATCATCAAAATCTATAAATCTGAATTTTTGCTTTTCTCTAATATATTTCTCAGCGATATTTTTCACCTCGTCCATGTAACTAATATATGGCGTTTCAATGCCGAAGTTTATCTTTTGCAAATATGACGCGCAGTCATAAATTTCATCATTTTTAATACTGGAATTTCCTTTAATATCGTCTATAAGCTGGGACGAATCTTCTTCGTCTAAAATTTCGGTATTCCAAGCGATAAGTTTATTACGTGATAAAAACGAAAAACAATAACTGTGAATGTTGCAAATTGTGATCGCGCTGTTCGGGCGTAAAATTTCTATGCGATCGCGCATATTTTTCGCCGCGCGAATCGTGAATGTCAAACATATCATATCGCGATCGCAAACGCCATTTTCCAACGCGGTTTGCGCGCGAATTGAAAGCAATTCGGTTTTACCGCAACCGGGCGGCGCTAAAACAAGATGTCTGCCCGAATCAATCCTCGCGACCGCTTGCTGCTCGCTGGTTAAACTTTTAACCGCCACAAATTATTCTTCGCCCGCCTCGCCGCTATCGTCATCGCCCGCCGCCGCGCTAAGCTCAGGCAACTCGAAGCCCGCTTTGTCGCGGATTTCGCGCTCGATTTTCTGCGCCGCTTCAAGGTTTTCTTTCAGATATGCTTTCGCTTTTTCGCGCCCCTGCCCAAGCCGTAAATCTTTGTAGCTAAACCAAGTACCCGATTTATCCACGAGGTCAAGTTTCTCGCCGTAATCAAGCAACTCGCCCTCTTTGCTAATGCCCTCGCCGAACATCACATCAAACTCGGCGGTCTTGAATGGCGGCGCGACCTTGTTTTTAACGACTTTTGCTCTAACGCGGTTGCCAATCGGGTCTTCGCCCTGCTTTAATGTCCCGATCTTCTTGACCTCAATGCGCACGCTCGCATAGAATTTCAGCGCGTTGCCGCCTGTCGTGGTTTCGGGATTGCCGTAAGACATCGTGCCGATTTTCATACGAATTTGGTTGATAAAAATGATCGTGGCGTTCATTTTATTGACGACGCCCGTGAGTTTGCGCAACGCTTGGCTCATTAAACGCGCTTGCAAACCGACGTGCGAATCGCCCATTTCGCCCTCAATTTCACTTTTGGGCGTGAGGGCGGCGACCGAGTCAATCACGATCACATCGATCGCGCCGCTTCGCGAGATAGTTTCTACGATGTCAAGCGCCTGCTCGCCGTAATCGGGCTGGCTGACGAGCAGGTTTTTAATATCCACGCCCAGATTCGCGGCGTATTTCGTATCAAGCGCGTGTTCGGCGTCAATAAACGCGCAAACTCCGCCGTTTTTCTGCGATTCGGCTACGATTTGCAAAGCGAGGGTGGTTTTGCCGCTGCTCTCGTGCCCGTAAATTTCAATGATTCTGCCTTTGGGCACGCCGCCGATACCGAGCGCGAGGTCTAATCCCAAACTGCCCGTGCTGATCGCCTCTATAACCTCCGCGGGTTTGTCGCCGAGTTTGATTAAAGTGCCTTTTCCGAAATTTTTATCAATTGCTTTTAGCGCGGCGTCCAACGCTTTTTGTTTTTCCGCGTTTGCGGCTGAATTTTTCGCGATAATACTAGGTTGAGCAGCCTCTTTTTGATTAGCCTCTTTTTTACCAAACGCCATTGCGCAATCCTTTGTGGAAATTTGGTCAGATAGTAACAGAATGGGGCTTAAAGATTTAAAAACAAGCAGATTGCGGGTTTATATTTTGGCGGCAAAGAAAAATCTAGCGGCGATAAAAACAGGTTTCGCTATTAATTTCAAGCGAGCGTAAAATCTATCTTTAATCGCTCTTTTTCAAAATATGCAAATACTCGATCGTCCGCGCGGCTTTATGGTTTCTCTTTTCGTTTTTATCGGCTTTGAAACGTTGATAATCAGTTTTCGCTAAATCATATTCGCCGTATTTTCGCATTATGTTTTTTATATTGGCAATAGACATTAAACCTTCGTTGTTATAACTCAGAAAAATATAATTGAACTTTGCGTTTTTTATCAAATTCTCAAACTCGTTTTTAACTAAATTTTTGCTACAATAATGCGATCTATTATATTCTCTCATACCCGTTTTGCCTTTTGGTATAAAATTGTCATATTTCGCGATCGTATTTAACAGATGATAATTTGCTCCGTATTGCCGAGCGTTATAAGGCGGGTCTAAATACAAAATATCGCCCTCTATTCGCGAAATTAGAATGTTGCCGTCATTATTAAAAACTTCGTGCTTGTTTTCCTTTAATTCGTAGATCGCGGGTTGTAAAACTAACTCTTTTTGCGCGGATTTTTTCAAATGTTTCAGATACGCGCCATAAACCGAAGCGGTATTCGCGATCTTATCCGCGGATTCAAGCAAACTCGCTAAAAGAAAAAAATATAAATCGTCCTTGATTTCATTGTTGTTTTTCCACTCTTCAATTTTTTGTCTTATCACGTCAATTTTTTTGCCGTTTGCATCTGAAAAATACTGTCTTTCTCCGTTTCCGCCGAGACAATAATTTTTGTAGATAAAACCGTCTTCTATTAAATCTAAATATTTAGTTTATAAATATATTCTTCTTTGTTTTTGATCTCTTTATGGTTTTCAATATAGTTTTTATTCAACACATAGCTATAATACTCGCAATCGTTAGCTATAACTCTTTTTACCTCGCTCTTAAAATTGCGCCCGACAATTCCTGTTCCAGCAAAAATATCGCAGAAAATTTTATTTGACAGATCGTCGCCTACGACAGATTTTATCGTTGATACGATAAATGATGATAATTTATGTTTCGAGCCGATATAGTTCATATTATTGCTCGTCTCCTGAATAGAGTTTTTGCAAGATATTATCGCAAACTTCTTGACTTATTCTTTTAACGCTTGTTTTTCGGTATGCTACAGGATCATATTGGTAACACCCGACGCAGCCTAACTTGTTCGCGTAGTTTTAGTCTCAGCCCTCTCTCCTATCGCTTGAAAGCTTCGCCGCTAGCTCTTTACTTGCCTTAAAGTCCGCTTTGCCGCTGGCGAGTTTTGGCAACGTATCTACCTTGTAAATTTCGGCGGGAATCAACAATGGCGGCATATCCGATCCGCGCAAATTCCGCGCGAAATCCTCCGCCGCGAGGCTCTCCGCCGCAAACAAAAGCACGATTTTCTCACCCTTTTTCTCGTCCGCCAAAGCCACCGCCGCTAGGTCAATTTCGCCGTGCAAATCGCCCGTAGCCCGCGCCGCGTAACTCTCAACGCTTGTGAGGCTGATCATCTCGCCGCCGATCTTGGCAAAGCGGCTGTAACGATCCGCCACGCTCACAAATCCGTCTTCGTCAATATGCCCCTTGTCGCCGCTCTTGTAGTAGCGGTAGTCGCCGATTTTAACGATGACTTCGGCGGTTTTCGCGGGATTTTTGTAGTAGCCTTTCATCACTTGCGATCCGCCGATCAATATGAGTCCGTCCTCGCCCGTGGGCAACTCGGCGAGGCTTTCAGGATCGACAATTTTCACGATCGTGCCGGGCAAAGGCAAGCCAACGGTGCCGCTTTTATTGAACACGAGCGGCTTTAACGACGGATACTCCAAAGTGTCGGGCATATTCACGCTCACGACAGGCGCCGTTTCAGTCGCGCCGTAGCCCTCGTAAATTTCAATACCGAACTTGATCTTAAAGCCGTCTTTAACGTCGGCTTTGAGCTTCTCCGCGCCCGCGATCGCGAGGCGCACGGTTTGCAAATGCAAGGGCTCCATTTTTTTGTTTTTAATGTAGAGCCTAAAAAATGTTGAAGTGCCCAGCAAAATGCTCACGCGGTATTTCGCGCACATTTTGCCGATATTCGCCGCGTCAGTCGGATCGGGTACGGCGACTGTGAAAATACCCTCGCAAAGCGGCATAAAAGTCGTGATCGTGAGCCCGAACGAGTGGAATATAGGCAACGAATTTAAGACGGAATCTTCTTTGCGAAAGTTTATGAGATCGGCGACTTGCTTGATGTTCGCAAGCAGGTTTTTGTGCGTTAATTCTATGCCGTTTGGAACGCTCTCGCTGCCGCTGCTAAAAATGATCGCGGCGACATCGTCCAAATCCGCGGGCGCGAAGTGAAAATACTCCAAGATCGCAGTCGGCAAAAGAAGAGCTTTTAATGATGCGGCGATCATCTCAAATTTCGCGATACTATCTTTAATGTTTTCGGCGTAAAGCGCGCGATCGCCTAGAATCGGCGCGAGATCAAAACCTTTCGCGGCGAGTTTTTCGACGAACTTTTCAGAGGCGATGATCGTCTTGATTTCGGCGTTTTCTACCGCGCTTTTTAGATTCGCCACGCTCACGGTGTAATTAAGGTTGATCGGTTTTTTGCCGAGCGCGAGGAGAGCCAAATTCACGATCGCGCCCGCCGCCGACGATGGCAAAAGCACGCCGACGTTCTCTTCATTCGCAAGGCGGAAACGGAGTTTGTCAATGAATAGTAAAACGCTTATAATTAGCTTAAAGTTTGTTAAAACTGCGCCGCTTGCTTGATCGGCGATCGCGCGTTTGAACGGGTTTTGTTTCGCGCGGCGAAGCCAATGAATGTGCAGCGGCGCTTGGCGCGATATGTATGAATCCCACGCTTCAAGCGAGAGTTTCACGACCGCCTTTTTGACCTCGCGCGCTTTAGCGGAAACTGGCAAAGGTTCGCCGAAAGCTACGATAATATCGCGTTTGCCCGCGCGGCGCAGTTGCTTGTAATAGTCGTCCGCGCGCGAGAATGACGAACCCCAGAGTCCGCGCAGATAAAACGGAATGATCGGCACATTTAGGTTTTCAACGGCGAGCTCAAAGCCGCGCTCAAACTTGCCGATCTGCCCGTTATAACTGATCACGCCTTCTGGGAAGAGCGCGACAACTTCGCCGTTTACGAGCCTCGCGCGGATATTTTCAATCGCGCTTTTTGTAGCGCCGCCCGAGATCGGAATTACATCAAAAAATTTGAAAATCCAGCGCAAAAACCATAGATCGTAGATCGCTTTAAACATTACGAATTTAAGACATCTTGGGCTCGCGATTTGCAGTATTAGCCAATCGATCCAGCTGATATGATTCCCAAGTAATAAAACTCCGCCTGAGGGCGGCAGATTTTCAATGCCTTTTACCTCAATTTTATAGCCGAATTTTAATATCGGCAAAAGTAAAATTCTGACGAATAAATGCGGTAGTTTGGAGATCGCGAAAATCGATGCGAAAAGCATTAAGATCGCCGTTAATGTAAATAGTTGTTTTGTGGAGAAATCAAACGCAACAAATAATGATGTTAAAATTAAAAATAACACCATTGCTAAATTTTGCATAAAGTTATTGCCTGCTAAAATTTTACCGATGTTGCTTTCTTTGGAAAAATATTGAATTACGGAATTTAACGGCACTATTGCCAAGCCGCCGAAAAATCCGAATGATAACGAGCATAGAGCCATTAACAGATCGCTCGTCGCGTAAGTAAATGTAATTAAGGAAATAAAAACGCCCAGAGCTCCGATCGGAATTATTCCTAACTCAATATGGTGTTTGGAGTATAACCCAGCGATTAAAGAACCGAAAATTACACCGACCGCGCTCACCGCCAAAATCCCTTGAATAATTAGCGCGTTGTCGTCGCCCGTAACCATTTTGTAGTGCGCGGGAAACGCCGCTAAAATCATCTGCGAAACGCCCCAAAAAATACTTAAACCAATTATGCTGAGCCAAATATCGTTATTTTCTCGCACGATTTTTAAATTTTCACGCAGATACTTTAGCCGCGTCAGCGATCGTAAATCAAACCTCCCTACTTCTTCGTTTTCCGCCGCGAAAAATGGAATTTTAAAAGCGAAAAACGCCTCTAAACCGCTTAAAATTATTAAGCTCAAACCAATCGGAGTCATAGCCGTGATAATTTCGTTAGGAGACGTCAAATCGCTTGTGTAAAAACTTTCAAATATCGCGCTGAAAATAAACGAACTTAACAGGATCGCAATGATCGTTAACGCCTGAATTAAGCCGTTTGCTAAACTTAACTTTTCAACACCCGAAAGTTTTTTGATTAAACCATATTTGGCGGGCGAATAGATCGCGCTTTGGATCGCGAGTAAAAATGTCATTACAAACGCGGCTATAAACCAGCCTTGAATGTAGCAGAATAAGATCATAGTAGTTAAAAAGATCGCCGCGATCGTAGCGTAGCGAATTATTGTCGTTTTGGAAAATTTATCATTCAAAAATCCCGAAGATGAAAACAAAAATATAAACGGCAACAAAATCATCGCGTTAATTAACGCGGTCAAAATCACAAGAGTCGCGCCGTCAAAACTCTTGATTAGCACATTTTGGATCGTGATTTTGTGCGCCAAATCCACAGAGGCGTTCACAAACATCACAACGATAAACGGTAAAAAGCCCTTAATTTTCAATAACTCGCGCATTAAAACTCCTTGTAAAAATACTTGATCCGCTCCGCGCAAACGATCCCGCGCTCGCGAAACATTATCAACCGCCCCGCCCTACTCTCACCCTTTTGAAACGTTTGAAACGGGCGAATTTTTCAAACCGTTAATTATACTTTACGATCGTCTCAAACGCGATTTTCGCGATCTACGAAACTACTTATCCGACGCATTCATCTATTTTGCCGCGATCTTTGCTCCTTATCAAACGTATTGATAATTTAATCATTACGCGAATTCGCCGATTAACGCCCCGTTATTCGCGGCGATCGCTTTAATAGGCGCGAACGATCCCGCCCGATCGCGAATCGTAGCTTGATCGCAAGCGACTTTCAGCGCGAAAAAGTTATGCGCCCTCGCGTAAAGCCCCTCGCCGCCGCTCGCCGCCTCCAAAAAACACTCAAAAACTTTGCCGATCTGCGATCGCGCCGCTTCTTTCAAATGGCTTTTATATAGGTTTTGCAGGATTGCGAGGCGCGCCGCCGCGATCTCAGGCTCAACTTGATTCTCCATTTTGGCGGCGGCGGTCATTGGGCGCGGCGAGAAGCGAAAGGCAAAAACCTGCTCAAACCGCGCAACGCGCATTACCTCCAAAGTCTCCTCAAAATCCTCGTCCGTTTCGCCCGGAAAACCCACGATAATATCCGTTGAGATCGTAGATTTTGGAACTTCGCGCGCGCGGTTTGCGATCTCCAAAAACCGCTCTCGCGTATAACCGCGTTTCATCGCGCGAAGCACGCGATTAGAGCCGCTTTGTAGCGGCAAATGCAGGTGTTTGCAGACTTTATCTATCCGCGCGAAAACCTCCAAAAACCGCTCGTCAATGTGCAACGGATGCGGCGATTGGAAGCGAATCCGCCGAATCCCGTCAATCTCCGCCACGCGCTCTAAAAGGCTCGAAAAGTCAATCGTTTCGTTTTCGCCGCTAAACCTCGCGCCGTAACTATTCACATTTTGCCCCAGCAACACGATCTCAACCGCGCCCGACTCCGCCGCTCGCCGCGCTTCATTCAAAATCAGCCGCGAGGGGATCGAAATCTCCTTGCCGCGCGCGTGCGGCACGATGCAATAAGCGCACTGCTTGTCGCACCCGATTGAAATGTTAATGAGCGCCTGATAGCGCGAGCCGCGATAATCCGCGAAAGCAAACTCGCTCTCGTCATACGCCGCGTCCGTGAATACGGCTTTTTGCGTATTGAGCGCCTCCGAAACGCGCGAAACATTCCGCGCGCCCAGCACGAAATCCACAAACGGCGCGCGGCGGAAAATCGCCGCTCCCAAATGCGTGGCGGTGCAGCCGCAAACGCCGATTTTCGCGCCCTCTTTTTTCGTCAAATTGAACGCGCCGAGTTCGCTGAAAAGTTTGCTCACGGGGCGTTCGCGCACGCTGCAAGTGTTGATTAAAATTAAGTCGGCTTCCTCCGCGCTTGACGCGATCTCGTAGCCCTCTTTCGCGCGTAACTCCGCCAAAATGTGTTCGGAATCGCGGATATTCATCGCGCAGCCGAGCGTTTCTATAAATACTTTTTTTGACATTCGCTAAAATTCTTTTTTTGGAGTGAAAGTGAAGTATAGCGAACTCTACGCGATCGCGGATTATTTGCAGGGTTTCGGCGCGATCGGCGCGGCGCGGCGCATTGGCGAAAATCGTTTGGTGATTAACTTTTTGGCTAAAAATTCGCGCGCGAATTTCAACGAAAAATGGATCGCTGATTTCGCGAATAATATATTTGCTCCGATCGCTACTTTGAGCAACGCTTTTGATCGCGAATTTAACGCGCCTTTTGATCTGGCGGTCGCGAAGTTTTTTTCAGGATCGCTTGTGCGTAAAATCACGATTGACGATCGCGATAAAATTATTAAAATTTTTACCGAAAAATCAGATCGCTATAAAACATATAAATACGCGCTGATTTTGGAGTTCGCGCCGAATAGGCTCAACGCGCTTTTAACAGATGAAAATTTTATAGTAATAGAGAGTTTGCGGCGCACGGTAAAGCTGCAAGAAGTTTACGCCCCGCCCGCGCCTATGCGAAACGATCCGAAAATTACCGAGATCGCGGATATTAAATCAACTTTGCTCGATAGGCTTTCTAAGATCGCCGATAGCGAATTAGAAAAGCGCAAAAATATTGAAGTAAGAAGCGCGGAAAATAAACAGGGTAAATTATTAAAGACTCTAAACGATTTAAGCGATCCTAAAAAGCTTGAAATTGAAGCGGAAAAAGCGGCGCTCGAAGGATCGTTAATTTTAGCGAATATCAATTTAATTAAACCATATTCCAGCGAAATAAAGTTAATTGATTTTGATGGAAAAGAAGTTGTTGTGAAACTAGAAAAAAAAGCGGCGGCGGCGATCGAAGCCGAGCGCAAATTCGCCCTATCAAAAAGGCTAAGATCAAAAGCCAAAGGCTTAGAGATTGAATATAAAAATTTAAGCGAAAGAATAGAGTTTTACGATCGCTTGATCTCCGCTGTGAAAAACGCTAAAAACATAAACGATCTTGAAATAATTTTACCCAAAAAACAAAAAGCGGCTACCAAAAAGAGCGCGAGCGAGCCGATAGAGGAATTTATAGTAGGCGGGTTTCGCCTTTTAATGGGCAGAAACGAAAAGGGAAACGAAATAATTTTAAAACGCGCGAAACCGCGCGATCTATGGTTTCATTTGCAAAATAAACCTGGAGCTCATTTAATAATACAAAGCGCGAAAGAAAATATAAGTGAAGAAGTTATTAAAAAAGCCGCCGAAATTTGCGCCAGATTTTCAGCGGGAAACGGCGCGTTTTTAGTAGATTACACCAAGCGGCAATTTGTGAAAATTGATTTCGGCGCGCACGTAACTTACGCGCGCCAAAAAACGATAAAAGTCATTATAGAATAATGTAAAAAACACCTTAATTTCGCAAATTTTGCTAAATCTAAGAGAAAATTGCTAAAATATCCGCGTTAGAGGAGGCGTCCTAATGTCCGTTTCTCAAATCGGCGGCGTCTTTTACGCCAACCAAAACACACCAGTAGCGGCGCAACAACAGCAACAGACGCAAAACCGCGTTGATTTTCAAGCGACTGTCGCGAGCGAGCTAGCGGAGGACAAACAGGCGGCGATTGAGCAGACGCGCCCGGCGGAGCAGAGCGCGGGCATAAATCCCGATCGCGAGCGTCAAAAAAAAGAAGAAGAGGAAAAACAGGAGCGCGCGCGCAAAAAACGCGAGGCGTTGCCCGAAAAAAAAGCGATTTCGGAGCATAAATTAAACTTAAGAGTGTAAAATGACGCTTGAAAATGCCGAAAGTAGGAGGAATTGGTGGATTTTATGAGGCTAAAACAAGAGGCGAAACGTTACCAAACCGCGCTTATTTTATTGATCGTAATTGCGATCATAGGAATTGTTCATTCGCCGATCATAATCGGCGTGTTTTTGACGGTAGTTTTTGTGTTGGCGTCAAAAGAAGCGTTAAATTTATACGGATTTGAAAATTCTACTAAATTTTGGATCGCTTTAATAGCGATCTGGTGCGTGGCGATCGTATATAAAAACCCGCTTGATATTCTTATATTAGCAGTAATAATTTGCGCGTCAATCGCCGCTTATAACCATAATATAGAATTAAAGATCGCCTTACCGCTTTTATATCCAGCCGCGCCTTTAATGGCGATGTTTTTGCTGTATATAGAATTTGGCGTTTTAGCGATCTTTTGGTTGCTTGCGATCGTGATCGCTTGCGATGTGGGAGCGTATTTCGCCGGGCGCAATATCGGCAAAACTCCTTTTAGCCCTTCAAGCCCCAATAAAACAATTGAGGGAGTAGCGGGTGGAATCACGGCGGCGACAATTTTTGGAACTATTCTAGGAATATTTATGCCGAATGTTGCTTTCGCGAGCGTAATTTTAATCACGATTTTTGTAGCGATCGCCTCTGTTTTCGGCGATCTTTTTGAAAGTTATTTGAAGCGCAAAGCGGGCGTTAAAGATAGCGGCAATTTACTGCCAGGGCACGGCGGCGTTTTAGATCGCATAGACGGTTATCTCTTCGCGGGTTTCGCGCTTTTAATTTTGTTGCGCTTAAACGCCTACATCGCAACGTTAATGGCGGCTGAATAACACGGCGCAACTGACAGCGCGAAATAAGGGCGATTTTTATTAGTGGCGTATATAAAGCCTTTCCGCGGAGAAAATCGCGTGAGCGCGCAGACGTTAGCAAGCGCGTTATCTAAAGTTCGCGCTTTCCTAAATCACGCGCTTTTTTACCGTCTTTTCTCGCTTGATCGTAATTTTGAAGTCCATTATGCGCATTGCCGCGATTGTTGTAATATAGAACTTCTTCTGGGTCAAGCGCGATCGTTGAGTCAAGCGCGATCGCTTGCGCAAAATCTTCAATCGCTTGATCGTAATTTTCCAGTTTAATATACGCAAGTCCGCGATTATTGTAAGCATTAACGTCTTTTGGGTCTATAGCTATTGCCTGCGAATATAAATTTATAGCGGCTTGAAAATCTCCGCGTCGTTCGGCATTTTTGGCTTGCCCAAAGAGTTCATCTGGGACTTGCGATTTTACGTTCGGCAAAACATCTTTCCTTTGTTTAATTATTAACTTTCGCAAAGCCTTTAGAAACCGCATACTGATTCGCTTTTCCTTACCAGCTTCTGATCCAATTTTTAATAAGGCTATTAACCACTATCGCTTCCTACTCATTTAACATATTCCAAGCTTCGCAGTTTCCCAGATCGCAAGCTTTTTTAGCGTCTTTTCTCGCTAGATCGTAAATTTGCAGTTTAATATACGCTCTGGCGCGATTGTTGTAAGCTAAAGCTTCTTTTGGGTCAAGCTCAATCGCTTTTGTATAATCTTTAATCGCTTGATCGTAACTTTGCAGTTTATAATACGCGGCGCCGCGATTGGTGTAAGCATTAGCGTATTTTGGATCAAGCGTGATCGCTTGTGTATAATCTTTGATCGCTTGATCGTAACTTTGCAGTTCATCATACGTATAACCGCGATTGTCGTAATATGAAGCCTTTTTTGGGTCAAGATAGATCGCTTTTGTATAATCTTGAATCGCTTGATCATAATTTCGCAGTCCGTTATACGCATTGCCGCGATTGGTGTAAGCTACGGCAAGGTTTGGATCAAGCTCAATCGCTTGCGTACAATCTTTAATCGCTTGATTGTAATTGTCCAGCGCAGAATATGCGCCGCCGCGATTGGCGTAAGCTACGGCAAGTTTTGGGTTAAGCGCGATCGCTTTTGTAAAATCCGCGATCCCTTGATTGTAATTTTTCAGTTCACAATACGCCTTGCCGCGATTGTTGTAAGCCGCGACATTTTTTGGCTTAAGCGCGATCGCTTGCGAATATAAATTTATAGCGACTTGATAATCTCCGCGTTTCTCGGCGTCCATAGCTTGCTCAAAGAGCTTGCTTGGGTCTTGCCGTTCTGTCTCCTGAGTCGTTTGTTGCTGTAAAAATAATCCGCCGCCCGTTTGGTCTTGCTCTTGCGTTTCCTGAGTTGTTTCTTGCCGCAAAAATAATCTGCGGCGCGTTTGGTTTTGCTGTTTTGTCTCCTGCCCCGCTTGTTGCCCGCTTGCTTCAACTTCTTTTGCGTAGCCCGCGCAAGGCGAACTAAAAGGCAGTAGGCATAAAATCGCAAAAATGCCGCCGACTATTTCTAACGCGCGTATCCGCGCCTTTTCGCAAGCGACAAGATCGCCAGCGTTTGCCGACTCTTTTACCGCGCCGCTCTCTATCGCCTCCAGCGATAAATTCCGCTCTTTTCGCGTATCCATTCGCACTCCTTTACCAGTTTTTGATTCAATATTTTGAATAATGTGATTAGACACTATCGCATCCTACCGATTTAACTCATTCCAAAATTCGCACTCTCCCAGATCGCACGCTTTTTTAGCATATTTTTTCGCTCGATTGTAATCCTCTTTACGATAATAAGCAAGAGCGTAGCTGCTGTAAGCTTTAGCATAGTGTGGGTCAATCTCGATCGCTTTCTTTAAATCTTCAATCGCTTGATTGTAATTTTTCAGGTTGACATACACGCTACCGCGACAGAAGTAAACGAAAGCGTCTTTTGAGTTAAGCGCGATCGCTTTCGTATAATCCGCGATCGCTTGATTGTAATCTTTCAGTTCAATATACGCATTGCCGCGATTGTAGTAAGCTGAAGCATCTTTTGGCTCAAGCTCGATCGCTTTTGTATAATCCGCGATCGCTTGATCGTAATTTTTCAGTTCATAATACGGATAGCCGCGATTGTTGTAAGCGCAAGCGTCTTTTGGGTCAAGTTCGATCGTTTTAGTAAAATCCGCGATCGCTTGATTGTAATTTTTCAACTTGCCATACGCAACAGCGCGATTACTGTAAGCGCAAGCATATTTTGGGTCAAGCTCGATCGCTTTCGTAAAATCTTCAATCGCTTGAGTGTAATTTTGCAGTCCGCTATACACACTACCGCGATTGTTGTAGTATAAACATTTTTTTGGGTCAATCTCGATCGCTTTTGTGTAATCCAAGATTGCTTGAGTGTAATTTTGCAGTTTATGATACGCAAGTCCTCGATTGTTGTAAACTTCAGCGTCTTTTGGGTTAAGCGTGATCGCTTGCGTATAATCTTGAATCGCTTGATCGTATTTTTGCTTTTTAATATACGCCTTGCCGCGATTATAGTAAGCTGAAGCATCTTTTGGCTCAAGCTCGATCGCTTTCGTATAATCCTCGATCGCTTTCCTGTAGTCTTTCTTACCATAATACGCAACACCGCGATTATAGTAAGCGAAAGCATCTTTTGAGTCAAGCTCGATCGCTTTCGTGAAATCCGCGATCGCTGGATCGTAATTTCGAAGTTCTAAATACGCATTACCGCGACTGTTGCAAGCTTTAGCTATTACTTGCGAATACAAATTTACGGCGTCTTGAAAATCTCCGCATTTTGCGACATTCTCAGCTTGCTCAAAGAGTTTGCTTGGGTTTTGTCGTTCCGCTACAAAGTCTTTATCCATTTCCGCTCCTTTACCAGTTTTTAAGCTAAATTATAACGCTTTGAGGTTTAGCTGAAAAACTTCTTGATTGCCTCAGTAACTCGTAAAAGATCGTCCTCGCTCATCGCCGTTCCGCTCGGCAAACACAAACCTTTTTTGAAAAGCCGCGCCGAAACCCCGCGATCGTAACTTTTACACCCCGCGAATACGCGCTGCATTCGCATTGGTTTCCAAAGCGGGCGCGACTCAATGTTTTCCGCTTCCAGCGCGAGGCGCAAATTTTCTGGGCTTTTCGCCCCCGCCTCAAAGCAATACTCGCATGAAAAATCGCGATCAAAGCCACTCTCAATCGTGATCGCCGCGAGCCAGCGATTAGCGCGCGATCCAGCAAGCTCAGGCATAAACGCGATCGGCAGATCGCGCAACTTCGCGCGGTAAAAGTCAAAAATTTCGCGCCGCTTAGCTACGCGATCAGCAATCGCCGTCATTTGCCCGCGCCCGATCCCAGCTAACACATTGCTCATTCGGTAGTTAAAACCGACTTCAAAATGCTCGTAAAAGGGCTGATTTTCGCGCGCCTGCGTCGCCAAAAATAACGCTTTTTTTACGATCGCGGCGTCGTCTGAAACCAACATTCCGCCGCCGCTTGTCGTGATAACTTTGTTGCCGTTAAACGAATAAACGCCCGCGCGACCGATCGTCCCCGTGTGCCGACCCTGCCAAGTCGCGCCGAGGCTCTCCGCCGCGTCCTCTATTAACGCCACTCCATAACGATCGCACAACGTAGCGATCGCGGCGAGATCGGCGCACTGCCCGTAAAGGTGGGTTAGGATAAACGCCTTTGGTTTTTCGCGCTTAAAGCACTCCTCCACAAGGTTTGGATCGGCATTCCAACTCTCCTCGTCGCTATCCACAAAGACAAGTTCGCAACCCAAATGCGCCGCCGCACTCACCGAGCCGATAAAAGTCCAGCCGCTTGAAGCGACTTTATCGCCCCGCTTTATACCGATCGCAATCAGCGCGAGGTGCAAAGCGGCAGTGCCGCTAGACGAAGCGCAAGCGTTTTTCGCCCCCGTGAAATTCATAATGTCGCGCTCAAAATTCGTTACATTTTCGCCAAGCGGCGCGATGAAATTTTTCGCGAAAGCGTCGTTAATGAAATCCATTTCGCGCCCCGTCATATGCGGCGGCGAGAGGAAAATCCGCTTATTTTGCATATTCGGCTAACTCCTGCGCTAAAAATTCGCCTGTGAAACTGCCGCTTTTTCGGAAGTTCGCCGCGAGTTTAGCGGGGCTTCCCTCCGCGATCACTTTGCCGCCGCCGCGCCCGCCTTCGGGTCCCAAATCAATCACATAATCCGCGTTTTTGACGACATCTAAATTGTGCTCAATCACCACGACCGAATTGCCCAGATCGGTCAAGCGCTGCAAAACGCGCACTAAGCGATCGACATCGGCAAAATGCAGCCCCGTAGTCGGTTCGTCCAGCACATACAACGTGCGCCCCGTGTCGGATCGCGCGAGTTCTTTGCTGAGTTTAATCCGTTGCGCCTCGCCGCCAGAGAGCGTTACGCCGTTTTGCCCCAGCAGAATGTAGCCCAAACCCACGTTTTTAAGCGTTTGGACTTTCTGCGAAATTTTCGGGTGCGCCGCGAAAAACTCTACCGCCTCGTCAACGCTCATACTAAGGACGTCGGCGATCGTCTTACCGCGATATTTAATTTCCAACGTTTGATCGTTAAAGCGCGATCCGCGGCAAGCGTCGCACTTGACCATAATGTCGGGCAAAAAGTGCA
Organism: Helicobacteraceae bacterium; assembly: GCA_031286325.1. Lineage (GTDB taxonomy): Bacteria > Campylobacterota > Campylobacteria > Campylobacterales > SZUA-545 > JAIRNH01. The sequence continues at coordinate 7,153 of JAITUT010000040.1, read as the reverse complement.
TTTCAATCTTAATTTCGCCGTCGCCTTGGCAACGCTCGCACCGCCCGCCTTTGACATTGAAGCTAAACCTGCTCGCCGTATAGCCGCGCAATTTGGATTCTTTCGTCTCCGTGAAAAGATTGCGCAGATCGTCCATTAGCCCGATATAAGTCGCGGGAATACTGCGCGGCGTGCGCCCGATCGGGGATTGATCCAGATAAATTACCTTGTCAAGGTGCTCCATTCCCTCGATCGTTACGCCCTGAACTTTTTTGATTTTGTGCGCGTGATTTAATAGTTCCTTCGCCACGGGAAGCAAAGTTTGCAAAATCAGCGACGACTTGCCCGATCCGCTCACCCCCGTTACGCATACGAAATTCGCGAGCGGGATTTTAACGCTGAGATCAAAAATGTTGTTGATTGTTACATTTTTGATCTCCAAAAACTCTTTTTGCTCGCGATTTTTGGCGTGATCAATTCGCTTTTTGCCGCTTAAATACTCGGCGGTTTCCGTATTCGCCGCCAAAATTTCAGAGGGCGCGCCCATAAATACGACTTCGCCGCCGAATTTGCCCGCGCCCGGACCAATATCTACGATAAAATCCGCGCTCCTCATCGTCTCTTTGTCGTGCTCCACTACGATCACGGTGTTGCCGCGATCGCGCAGGCTTTTTAACGTGCGGATTAGCTTCATCGTGTCGCGCTCGTGCAAGCCGATAGAGGGCTCGTCAAGGACATACATCACGCCCGTCAAACCGCTTCCGATCTGGCTTGCGATACGAATCCGCTGATTTTCGCCGCCGCTGATCGTCTGCGCGCTCCTGCCGAGCGTTAAATAACCCAAACCGACATCTACAAGAAAAAATAATCGCTCGCGGATTTCCTTTAAGATCGGCGTAAGGATCGCGCGTTTTTGCTCGCTCAAATAGGAGAAATTCGCATCGTTCGCGAAAAACTTTTCGGCGTCTTCAATGGGCATATCAATCGCGTCCGCGATCCCAATTCCCGCGACTTTTACGGCGAGGCTTTCAGCTTTGAGGCGGTGTCCCTCGCAACGATCGCAAGTTTTTTCCACGAAATAGTCGCCAATTTCGCCGCTCTCCTTGAAAATGTCCGCCGAAACGCTTAAAACGCCTTGCCACGCTTTCTCAATCGGGTGATATTTCCAATTAAAACGCACGATTTCAGGCGTGCCGTGCAAGATCGCGCCCTGTTCGCGCTCGCTCAAAGCCTCAAACGGCACGCGCGTATTGATGTTTTCCGTCGCGCAAAACGCCTGTAAAAATTTGTCGTAGTAGCCGTTTTTGAAGAAAATTCTAACCGCGCCGTTCGCGATTGATTGCGCGGGATCGATAACTTTCGCTTGGTTGATCGCGTAGCGCGTGCCTAAGCCGTCGCACGCGGCGCACGCGCCTTTGGGCGAGTTGAAGCTAAACATCAACGGTTCAAGCGGGTCAAAACTCACTTTGCAGTCAAAGCATGCGAGGTGTTCGGAGTAGTGCAGCCGATCCGCGCAGCCTAATTCGGCGGCGTTTTCAACCTCTACTTCAACTTGCCCGAAACCCTCTTGCAACGCGCGCTCCACGGCGCTTGCCGCGCGATCTTTGTTCTCGTCTTTGATCACCACGCGATCGACTACGGCTTTAATCGTGTGTTTTTTGTTTTTCGCGAGATCAATTTCTTCGTCGAGGCGCGCCGTTACGCCGTCTATTTGGGCGCGGACGAAACCTTTGTGGCGCAGGCTTTCTAGTAGATCGTTGAAAGTTCCTTTTTTTTCTTTCACGATCGGCGCGGTGATGATCGCCTTCGCCCCTTCGGGCAATTTCAAAACCTCGCCGATAATATCCGACGCGCTCATTTGGCTGATCGGTTTGCCGCACAAATGGCAGTGTTGCTCGCCCACGCGCGCGTATAAAAGCCGCAAATAATCGTAAATTTCGGTGATCGTGCCAACTGTTGATCGCGGGTTTTTGCTGGTGGTTTTTTGGTCGATCGCGATCGCGGGCGTAAGCCCGTCAATTTTGTCTACATCGGGCTTGCCCACGCGATCTAGAAACATTCTCGCGTAACTTGAAAGGCTCTCAATGTAACGCCGCTGACCCTCGGCGTAGAGCGTCTTAAACGCGAGGGTACTCTTGCCGCTGCCGCTGATGCCCGTCATAACGATAAATTGATTTTTCGGCAGGGCAAGCGAGATGTTTTTGAGGTTGTTCTCGCGCGCGCCGATAACTTTTATGTGATCCGTCATATTGCGCCTTTACCAAAAATGCAAAGGGTAATTATGCCGATTTTTGGCTATTTAATATCTTTCGCGCCGCGCGATCGCGCCTCTTTGATCATTAAGCGTAATTTGAGCAAACGCGGCAAAAAATAGACTAATTTCGCAAGATAGCGGCGCAAAAAATACGGCGCGATTAAAAAATATCTGATTTTTTACGCGACCGCGCGGTACAATTAAATACCGCATTCTGAAAGTTTTGCGGATTATGAGAATTGCGGGGCGATTGAGTATGAAGCGCAAATTGGGTGAAGCAGTTATTTTTAATCCAACTGAACGTTTACCCAAAGGGACGTTAGCAAAAAAGGTTACGATGGATAAGCTCCAGCCTTTTACTCGCGATATTCTAACTTACGAAGTCGAGTCTTACAACGGCGGCGCGAAATTTCGTAACGGCGATACTATAATGGCGCGTATTACGCCGTGTCTTGAAAATGGCAAAACCGCGTTCATCAACTTTCTTGAAGAGGACGAGGTTGGGTATGGCTCAACAGAGTTTATTGTGTGGCGCGCTCTTGCTGATGCAACTGATAGAGATTACGTCTACTACTTGGCGCAAAACTCTGAAATACGTGATGTCGCTATCAAGTCTATGGTCGGTAGTTCTGGTAGACAACGGGTTCAGCAGTCAGTACTTGATAACTACGAGATAGACTTACCTGATATTGAAAGCCAACGCGCCATTGCCGCCACGCTTTCCTGCTTGGACGATAAAATTGCCAACAATACAAAGATAAATCATCATTTAGAGCAAATAGCGCGGGCGATTTTCAAATCGTGGTTTGTGGATTTTGAGCCTTGGGGCGGGGTTATGCCTGATGATTGGCAAGAAAGTACACTTTCCAATATCGCCAATATCACTATGGGACAATCACCTGACGGAACGAGTTACAATGAGAATAATATTGGAACGGTTTTTTATCAAGGTCGTGCCGAGTTTGGTTCTCGTTTCCCTACACGCCGTCTGTTTACCACACAACCGAAACGTATGGCATCAAAAGGCGATGTTCTTATAAGTGTTCGCGCTCCTGTTGGAGATTTGAACGTTGCTTTTGAACCTTGTTGTCTTGGTCGTGGCTTGGCGAGTATACAAAGCAACAGCGAATGTCCATCATTTATCCTCTACACGATGTTTGCTTTGAAAAAACAGCTTGATGTGTTCAATGGCGAAGGTACTGTATTTGGGTCTATCAACAAGAATGACATGGCAAATCTCCCCATACTTATCCCCTCTAATGAGGTAATCCATCAGTTTGAGGAATTGGTTAAACCGATGGACGCAATTATCGAAACAAATTATGCAGAAAACTGTAATTTTCAAGTAATTCGCGACACCCTTTTACCCTGCCTAATGTCCGGCGAGTTGAGGGTTGGATAATGATGTAGGGGCGATATTCTGCCGCCCCTACGATATCGCGATCGGCTTTAAGCGCGCTTAAATAATTAAAACTTCAAATATGCTTTATGTTTATTGTGTAATACTTGCGCCAAAAATTAAAGACTTGAAATGTCAAAGTTTATCGGCGCGGCGCTATTTTTCATAACCATCGCGGCGGCGTTCGCAAGCGATCAAAACGTTACTGAAAACGCGAGCGATCCCAAAGACGCAAGCAAATCTCAACCCGCCGCGCAAACCGCGGCGATCCAAAGCGGCGAAAATAACCAGACTCAGAGCCAAGACCCCGCCCAAAGCGATCAAAAACCCTCAAACTTCCGCTATTCTTTGGGTTTCGGCGCGGCAAATATCCCTTACTTTGACGTCGGCGGCAGCACGAAAATCCGCGCGATTCCCTACGGCGATCTGCGCTGCAAAGCGTTTTTCCTCTCGCCCGCCAAAGGAATGGGCTTTGACCTCCCGCTCGCCAAAAACCTGATTTTTTCGCCCGCCCTCTCCTACCGCTCCAAGCGCAAAGAGGACGACGACAAATCGCTAAACGGAATGGGCGACATTGACTCCGATTACACCTACGGCGCGCACCTCGCCTACATAAATCCGCATATCATTTTGGGCGCGAAAGGCTTTAACGGCGGAGACGGCGGCGCGACCTACGACTTTAGCGCGACTTTTCCTTTCCGCCTCGCCGAGACGCTCGCCCTCGCTTTAAGCCTCTCGCCGCAATACGCGGACGGCGTGTACAACCGCCGCTACTTCGGCGTAAATAAAGAACAATCGGCGCGATCGGGCTACCCCGAATATTACCCGGAAGGCGGCTGGATAGACTTCTCTGGATCGGCGTTTTTGAGTTACAAAATTACGAAACACTTTAGCCTCAACATCTTCGCGCGCCGCAAAGTCTTTATCGGCGAGGCGGCGGATTCGCCGCTGGTGAAACGAAACGGCGAAAAACAAGATACTTTCGGCTTAGTTTTTATATATAACTCCCGCTAGCCTCTCGCACGATCGCAAGTAAAGTTTGCTAAGTTTTTGCTAAAGCTAAGTTTTTGCTAAATTTATAAAATAAATGACAATTCGCCAAAAGTTTAGGTTATAATTCCTTTATTCTTCGTTCAATCGCAAAAAGAGACTCAAATGTTTATCAAACCTGAATTAGAGACGGCGTTTTACGACTTCGCGAAAGAGGCTTTGGGTCTCGGCACGGTTGAGATTACCGAAATTGCGCCCCCAAGAAAGCCCGTTGTGCGGCGCGGCTGGGCGGCGGACATTGCGGTTTCTGGGTTCGAAGACGGCAAAAGTTGCCACATTAGAGTGGTAATCTGCTTAAAAACCCTGAAAATATACGCTAAATTTATGTTTAACGATGATAATCCGAGCAATGAAACCCTGCGCGATCTAATTTGCGAGATCGCGAACTTGATCGGCGGTCGCGCGAAGGTGATTTTAGGCGAAAAACACGGCGATCTGCGCCTTGCTACGCCAGTTTTTGTTGGCTCAAACAGCGGCACGGATTGCAAGAAAGTGATGAAAAATCCAAAAAAAGAGGCATTTTGGCTACACTTTTGGGTCGCGGAAAACGAAATTAGCCTCTTTGGGCGATCTGTGTAAAGGAATTTTATGAATGTTGCCGACATAAACGCGGACGATCTAATTCCAGATTTCACCGAGCTTTTGGCAATGGAGGTGGAATTGGTCTCCGATCTGGGGCAGACTTCGCTTCCGTTACGCGACGTTCTAAATCTTGAAAAGGGCTCCGTTATCGATCTGGGGAAACCCGCCGGCGAATCGGTGGAAATTTACATAAACGGGCGCATTATCGGGCGCGGCGAGGTGATGGTTTATGAGAAAAACCTCGCGATCCGCGTAAATGAGGTTTTGGACGCGAACGCGGTGTTATATTACTTTTCAAAAGAGTTTTTTTAAAGGTGAAATATGCGGAAAACAGCGCGGTTTAGCGCGATTTTTAGCGCGATTTTAATAAGCGCGGCATTGCGCGGCGATATTCACGCGGCGGTTAGCAATGTGAAAGTGGCGAATGACGGCGCGGCGCTGAATATAACGTTGCTTTTAGACGCGCCGTTTAAGGGCGAGATAGACAAGATCAAAGAAGATTCGCAGCTTATGATCGTGCTGAATAATTTGACTTCGCCAAACCCGTATATATTCGCCCCGCGCGGCGATCTGGTTTCGTCCGTGCGTATTTCAGCGCAAGAAAATTCTGTGGTGGCGCGGATTCAGCCGAAGATGGCGATCGCGGCGAATACGACTACTTCAAACAACGGCAAGACAATCACGATCCGCATTGAGGCGGACAAGAACGCGGCGCAAATAAACTCTATAGACGCCGCCGTTTCGTCTCTGGTTTCGAGCGCGGGATCGCAGATACCGCTCTCTGATGATTTTCTGATGAAAGATAGTTATCTTTTGGCGGCGATTTTTGTAGCGGCGTTGCTTTTGTTGTGGATTATCGTGCGGCTCTTTAAGGGCGGCGGCGATTCGTGGCTTCTTGGCAAAAAATCATCGTCAATTATGATCCTCTGGCAAAAGCCGATTGACGCGAAAAACAAGTTCGTTTTCGCGCGGTTTCGCGGCAAAGAATACCTGTTGCTTATCTCGCAAACGGGCGGATTTCTCGTAGATGTCAGCGGAGATGAAGAACCGCCTGTTTCGAGCGGCGGCAAAAGCTCAAAACCATCGCGATCAAACGCGCCTCAAAATCCGATTGACAACGAATCGTTTGAGGCGATGCTCCGCGCGAATAGCGTAAAATTATCGGATTTTTTGAAGCAAGAGGACGATTCTAAAAAGCGGTGATTTCCGCAAAAGTTTTTAAGAAACCCTTGCGAATTTTCTCGTCGTCGCGGATTTAATTCGCGATCTCTATCGCGCTTGATCGTTAATGAGATCGCGCCTCAAGGTTGCTATACGAAACGCGAAGTTATTATTAGAAACTTTGAACCGCAATGACGATCGCTTTTGATCGTTAATGAGGTTTTTGGGGTAAATAGGCGCGAAGACTTGCGATAACGCAATCTTGGATCGCGCCGCTTTAGGTTTTGGCAAATAGGCTCGCGATCGCGCGATCCGCTTTGGATCGCCCGCTTCAAATTCTCAATGCAAGAAGCGGCGGACGCCCGTAAAGAGCATCGCGATTTTGCGCTCGTTCGCGGCGGCGATCACCTCATCGTCGCGTACGCTGCCGCCCCCGCTTATATGATCGCCGTTGCGCCGTTGAAATTGCTGTTTTCTTTGCTAGTCGCGATCAGAGAGCCCAAAAATTGTAGATTTGGGGACAAATTCGGAAGTTTTGCGAAAACTGTTACAGAAACTGTAAATACCGCTAACGCCGCGCTGATTCTTTCGCGAATTTAAGCGTTTGTTTTTTCGAATAAACGCGGAGAGGAGATCGGCAACTAACGCAAGGGAAATTATGGTATAATAAACGTTTAAATTTTAATGTTAGGTTTTAGTATGTTAAGCACAGCACAGCACAGCACAGC
>JAITUT010000066.1 GCA_031286325.1 Helicobacteraceae bacterium | reverse complement strand
TGACCGCTAGAAATTCGTCAACTAAATCTTTCGGATTTTCTCCGTAAGAATACTTGGCAATGACGGTGTGTAAACTATTGAGGAAGATAGTTGACTTAATGGCAGCAATACGTCCTTCGACAACTTTTCCTGTTTGTATCCAGTCTGACAGTTTCGCAACTCTAAGCGTCTCATCATGAATGAATTTTTCATAATAATTCAAATCATCTTGTTGAAGCTCAAAGAATTTACCAAAATATTGTCTTGGTTTGATGCCGGTTCTCATGTATATCTCCTTGTTCAGCAGCGTTTCCCCTGCTGTCATTTTCAAACTTTCTTTTTCTTTGTTTTTCATTGTGGGTTTCTTTTATGCTTAGTCTCGTATTTTATTATTTCAACTATCTTCTTTTAATAATTCATCTGGTGTAACTCCAGAATTGTTTTTTTTATGTATATCAGCTCCTGCCTTAATTAACTTTTCAATAATTTCCTTATTTTTTCCATCATACGCCGCTTTCCATAATGGAGTATTGCCATAACTGTCAAAAATGTCTACATCTGCTTTGTTTTGTATTAAAGAAGTTACTACTTCTAAATTATTTTCTTGAACTGCGTAATGTAAGGCGGAATACCCTTTAATGTCTTGATAATTTAAATCTATTCCAAGTTTTATTAATTTTTTTGAAAATTCATTGTTATTTTCTAAAATACAATTCATTAATAAATTGGTTTTGCCCCTTTTTTCAATACAATTTAGACCATTATTTTTTATAAAAATTTCAAATGCGTCGACGTCATTTGCCAGCAATACTTTAAGTAAATCCGTATAATTGAATGGTTGCGCCTCAATCGCCCCTGTGTTTCTTTTCAAACTTTCTTGTTTTTTGTTTTTCATTGCTGTTTTACTTTATGCCTATTCTTATTCGTTTAGCGTTTATAATATCAATCAATACGTTATAATAAGAATCATCTTTGTCTGTTATATATTGCAATAATTCTTTTTTAGGATACGCGTCAATCCATAGTTCTATACTATCCGCTAAATTATGAAAGTTTGTGTCTTTTAATTTACCATACAAGTCAATCATCGCTTTCAACGCGTCCAATTCGTTATTCTCAAATCTTTCTTCAAGCAGAGACATACATTCTTTGTAGTTATCATATAAAGTAATATCATCAGTCATTGTAAGGATATTTAGGCTTAGAGGTGATTCTCGCGTTATAAACCTCTCTCGTCACTCCGGCGAAAGCTGTAATCTCAAATGAGACTGCGGATTGTAGCCTGAAATGACGAGATTTTCGCATTAGCTATTGCGCTTTTTCACAATCTCTTCGGCGACATTATTCGGAACTTCCTCATAATGGGCAAATTCCATAGAATATGTGCCGCGACCTTGCGTCATTGATCGCAGATCGGTAGAGTAACCGAACATCTCGGAGAGCGGCACCATTGCCGTAACTTTCTTGACGCCGTAAGCGTCGTCCATAGATTGAATCTGCCCGCGTCGGCGGTTAAGATCGCCGATCACATCGCCCATATACTCCTCAGGCATCTCAACTTCAACTTTCATCATCGGCTCTAAGAGAAAGATGCCCGCTTTGCGCGCCCCCTCTTTGAACGCCATAGACGCCGCCATTTTGAACGCCATCTCGGAGCTATCAACTTCGTGGTAGCTGCCGAAAGTCAAAGCGACTTTTACATCTACCACGGGATAGCCCGCTAAAACGCCGTTTTTCAGCGTCTCTTCCACACCCTTATTTACCGCGGGAATATATTCGCGCGGGACTACGCCGCCTTTGATTTCGTCCAAAAACTCGTAACCCTTGCCTTTTTCATTAGGCTCAAGGCGAAGAAATACGTGCCCATATTGACCGCGACCGCCAGATTGCTTCGCGTATTTGTGCTCTTGCTCAACCGCGCGCTTGATCGTTTCGCGGTAAGCCACTTGCGGCGCGCCGACCTCCGCCTCTACTTTGAACTCGCGCTTCATACGATCCACGATAATTTCAAGGTGCAACTCGCCCATACCGCCGATGATCGTTTGTCCGCTCTCTTCGTCTGTAGAAACGCGGAAACTCGGGTCTTCTTCGGCGAGTTTTTTCAGCGCGATACCCATTTTTTCTTGGTCGGCTTTAGTTTTGGGCTCAACCGCGACTTGGATCACAGGATCGGGGAAGCTCATTCGCTCTAAAATCACGGGTTTGTCGGGATCGCACAAAGTATCGCCCGTCAAAGTATCTTTCAAGCCCACGACGGCGCCTATGTCGCCGGCGTAAAGTTCTTTGATCTCCTCGCGCTTGTTGGCGTGGAGTTTCACAAGCCTGCCAACGCGCTCTTTTTTGTCTTTCGTGGAGTTATAGACATAACTGCCGGCTTCTAATTTGCCGCTATAAACGCGCACGAATACGAGTTGCCCTACGAACGGGTCGGTCATAATTTTGAACGCCAGCGAGCTAAATGGGTGCGTTTCGCTGCTGGGGACGCTGACCTCTTGCTCGGTTTTGGGGTCAATACCCTTGATATTCGTAACTTCGGTCGGCGCGGGGAGATAATCCACAACCGCGTCCAGCATAGTTTGCACGCCCTTATTTTTGAAAGACGATCCGCAGAGCATAGGGATAAAGGTCATCGCGTGGCAACCCTTTTTGACCGCCGCCATAATCTCCTCTTCGGTTAGCTCTTTGCCGTCTAGATATTTTTCCGCGAGCGAATCGTCAATGCTCGTAACGGCGTCAAAGAGCTTCTCGCGATACTCTTCGGCTTTCTCTTTAAGGTTCGCGGGAATTTCCTCAATGTGATAAGCCGATCCTAGCGCGGCTTCTTTATCCCAAATGACCGCTTTCATTTTGATAAGGTCAATAACGCCCTCAAAACTATCTTCCGCGCCGATTGGGAGCTGAATCACAATCGGTTTTGCTTTCAGGCGATCTACGATCTGCTTTTCTACTTTGTAGAAATCCGCGCCGATTCTGTCCATTTTATTCACATAAACAATGCGCGGCACGCCGTATTTATTCGCTTGCCGCCAGACGGTTTCCGTCTGCGGTTGCACGCCGCCTACGGCGCAGAATACCACGACCGCGCCGTCAAGGACGCGCATTGAACGCTCGACTTCAATCGTGAAATCCACGTGCCCAGGAGTGTCGATAATGTTGATTTGGCGGTTGTTCCAAAAGCAACTTACGGCGGCGGCTGTGATCGTGATCCCGCGCTCTTTCTCTTGCTCCATCCAATCCGTAGTGGCGGCGCCGTCGTGCACCTCGCCGATCTTGTGCTGAACGCCGGTGTAATAGAGAATCCTCTCGGTCGTTGTGGTTTTGCCGGCGTCAATATGCGCGGCGATACCAATGTTTCTTACTTTTTCAAGTGGCGTTGTCCTAGCCATAATTTATTCCTTTTTGATAGGGGCGCGATCTATTTTGCCGCATACTTCGCCCAGCTTCGTATCGGCGCGGCGGGATTTATCTCCCTTATCCGCGCCAAATCATTTTTTTTGGGCGAAAATCGCCTCAAAATTACCAGCGATAATGCGCGAAAGCTTTGTTCGCTTCCGCCATTTTATGAATATCCTCTTTTTTCTTAAACGCCGAGCCGCGATCGTTAGCGGCGTCTACGATCTCGCCCGCGAGGCGGTCAATCATAGTGCGTTCGTTACGTTTGCGCGCCGCTTCAATCAGCCAGCGGATAGAAAGCGACTGTTGGCGCACGGGGCGAACTTCCATAGGCACTTGGTAGGTCGCGCCGCCCACTCTGCGGCTGCGCGTTTCCACGAGCGGCTTGACATTATCAAGCGCTTTCTCAAAGAGCTCGATGCCCTTCGCGCCGCCTTTTTTCTCGGCGACTTCCAGAGCGCGATACATTACTTTCTGCGCTACCGCTTTTTTGCCGTCAAACATCAAGGCGTTGATGAACTTCGTAATAACTTTGCTGTCGTAGATCGGGTCTGGCAGAATCTCTCTAACCGGCGCGTTTCGTCTTCTCATCGGTTATCCTTATTTCTTTTTGCCCGCTACGGGCGCGGTTGCGCCCGCTTTGGGTCGTTTCGCGCCGTATTTGGAGCGGCTGACTGTACGTTTTGCTACGCCCGCGGTGTCTAAAGCGCCGCGAACGATGTGATATTTAACGCCCGGCAAGTCTTTTACGCGGCCACCGCGCACGAGCACGATTGAGTGCTCTTGGAGGTTGTGTCCCTCGCCCATAATGTAGCTAATCACCTCAAAGCCGCTCATCAAGCGGACTTTGGCGACTTTTCTAAGCGCCGAGTTCGGTTTTTTCGGCGTGGTTGTATAGACTTTGGTGCAGACGCCGCGTCTTTGCGGGCACTCCACCAACGCGGGTGATTTGGATTTTACCACCTGCTTCTTGCGACCCTTGCGAACCAATTGGTTAATGGTAGGCATAAATCTCCTTTTGTTTTCCTTAAAGGGTTTTGTGAGGCGCGGGATTATAGCGGAAGTATTCTTAAAGAAAATTCGGTTTTGTTTGCGGCGTTTGCTATATCCGCGCGGCGAAACTACGCGGCTAAAATTAATTGCCGAAAAACCGCGCGATCGCGCTCCTCGCGGCGGCGGGATCGTTTATGCGGTTAATTTCTTCGCGAAAGCGCGCCGCGCCGTCAAGCGATTTCGCGTAACGGTGCGCGTGTTTGCGAAAGAGGAAGACGCCGCGATCGCCGTGAAATTTCACGATCGCGTCAAAGTGCGCCAAAATCACCCTCGCTTTTAACTCCGCGCTCGCTCTCTCGTTTAGATCGCCGCCCTTTAACTCCGCGAAAATCCACGGCGCGCCCATCGCCGCGCGAGCTATCATCACGCCGTCCGCGCCCGTTTCGGCGAGCACGGCGCGGGCTTTTTCCGCGGAATCAATGTCGCCGTTTGCGATCACGGGGATTTTTACCGCGCCTTTCGCGCGAAAGATCGCGGCGTAATCCACAGGCGCGGTAAAGCCGCCGCTACGCGTCCTTGCGTGGATCGTAATGAAATCCGCCCCCGCCCCCTCGCAGACTTTCGCGATCTCTTCCGCTACGGAGCGATCCCAGCCGAGCCGCGTTTTTACGCTAAGCAGTTTGAATTTGCTAGCCTTTTTCATCGCTTTTACGATCGTTTCAAGCGTCTTTAAATCTTTCAGCAACGCGCTCCCGCCGCCGTTTCTAGTAACTTTCGGCGCGGGACAGCCGGCGTTGAGGTCTAGAATTTCAGCGTCTAACTCACCTTTTGCGTTAGCCTCGCTTAAAAGTTCGGCGGCTTTGGCGGCGATCTCGGCATTATTCGCCGCGATCTGGACGGCGAATGGCGTTTCAAGCGGGGATTTTTCATAGTATTTGCGTGATCTAGCGGGGTTGCAAACGAGGGCGTTCGCGCTGATCATCTCGCTGATTGTGAGATCCGCTCCGAACTTTTTGACGCACTCGCGAAAGGGCAAATCCGTCCAGCCCGCAAGCGGCGCTAAAATGTATCTTTGCGCGGAAAAGTCAAACAAACTCACTCCTTAAAAAGGCGAAATTATAGCGCGCGATCGCAAAACCCCGCCAAAGCTCCCGCCTTGCAATCTCGTCTAAGATTCAAATGACGATCGCGCCTAAAAAGCGGCGCGGTCTATTTTGACGTTGGGTTTGAATAGCGGCGTTTAGTGGCGCGGAAAGCTTCACGCGAAATAGGGCGTCTAACTTATCGGCGGATTTATGCGATAATGCCGCGCGAATTTAAGCGAAATTTTCACAAAAAGGGACGAAATGGCGCTATCCATTGGCATTGTCGGGTTGCCGAATGTGGGCAAATCCACTACCTTTAACGCCCTCACCAAAGAGCAATCCGCGCAGGCGGCGAACTATCCGTTTTGCACGATCGAGCCCAATAGGGCGATCGTGGAGGTACCCGACGCGCGCCTCGCCAAACTCGCGGCGATCGTGAGCCCTGAGCGCGTAGTCTATTCGCAGGTGGAATTCACCGACATCGCGGGGCTTGTGCGCGGCGCGTCAAAAGGCGAGGGGCTGGGCAATCAATTTTTAGCGAATATCCGCGAATGTGAGGCGATTTTGCACATTACGCGCTGTTTCGATGACGAAAATATCACGCACGTTGACGGCGCGGTCGATCCGATCCGCGATATTGAGACAATTGAGACTGAGTTAATTTTGGCGGATATTCAGAGCCTTACGAAGCGGATTGACGCTATCGCGAAAAAGTCGCGCGGCGGTGATAAAGAGGCAAAAGCGCAGTTGGAGTGCGCGGAGGCTCTCTTAAAATTTATGGATTCAGGCGGCGGCGCGGCGACTTTCACTTTTGCGAACGAAACCGCGCTGGAAGCGGTTTTGAAGGAATCACGCTTGTTGTCGGCGAAACCTGTAATTTACGCGGCGAATGTTGATGAAGCGGCGATCGCGGGCAACGAATATACGGCGAAGGTCGCGGAATTTGCGGCGAAGCGCGGCGCGGAGACGATCGTAATCTGCTCGAAAATTGAAGAGGATATGGCGGGGCTTAGCGACGACGAACGCGCTGAAATGCTGCGCGAAATGGGCGCCGCCGAAAGCGGGCTAGACCAAATTATCCGCAAAGGTTTCGCGCTTTTGGGGTTGCAAAGTTACTTTACCGCCGGCGTGAAAGAGGCGCGTTCTTGGACTATCAAACGCGGCTGGAAAGCCCCCAAAGCGGCGAGCGTGATTCACAACGACTTTGAAAAGGGTTTTATCCGCGCGGAGGTGATCGCGTATGAGGATTTTGTCAAAAACGGCGGCGAGGCGAAGTGCAAAGAGCTGGGGTTAATGCGCCTTGAGGGTAAAGATTATGTCGTGCAAGACGGCGATATTATGCACTTTAGGTTTAATGTGTAATTAACGCGCGAAACGGCGATCAAAGCTCGGGTTTGCGCGGGAAATTTCGCGTATTTCGCGAGACGTTTTTGCGCATAGCTTTTAAAGAATTTTATTATATTAGCGGCGATCGTATTCGGTTATATTGTATATTGCGTGATCGCCGATTATATTTTTTTGTTACAAATTTAACAATTTTAATACGCAATATATGTCAATTGAATAACGCTAAGAGAGCAAGAAAACGCCCAAAGATTCTTTTAGCGGAATTTACGCAAAAGTTCCTTATTGAAAATTTGGGCGAAGTTCGCCGTGAGCTAAAACATATTCCTAAGCCAATTCCACAGGCGGTTAAAGGGCGTAGGCTCTTGAAATTTTGCGTCAGGTACGGTGAGCTGTGTTTGGGCGACCTCTGCTTCTTCCTCCTCTTCGGGCAAGGCGGCTTCGGCTTGTTTCGCGCGTTTGCGAAAGCCCTCGCGCAGATTGTTCGTGCTGTCTATCTCGTATGGCGTCCATTCGCCCGCGCCGTAACGCACAAGCCCAAGCGCCACAGCGTAAGCTGGATCGCGCATTGAGTCGCTCATTCCCGCGATTTGTTTGCATCGCGCCACGCGCACAGGCATATTGCCGAAGATCGGCGAGGCGATCTCGGCGATCCCCTCTAACTTCGCCGCGCCGCCCGTGAAAACCACGCCCGCGCCGATTGCGTGGCGCAGTTGGCTTTTGGTGAGCATACTGGACAAATAGAGGAGCGTCTCTTCAACGCGCGCGTTAATGACATTCGCGATCGTATCCAGCGCGGCGTTGCGCGAGGCGGATTCGTTGCCCATTTGCGGAATGTCCAGATAGCCCTCGCCGCGTCTTAAAAGCGAGCCGTGCTCAATTTTAATGTTTTCAGCGGCGCGGAGCGGCGTGTGGAGCGAAATTGACAAATCCGATGTGATGTGCCCGCCGCCCACGGCGAAGAAGTCGCAATAGCGCGGCGCGTTGCCCTGAAAGATCGCCATATCGCAAGTGCTGGCACCGATGTCTATCACGCACGATCCTAGCTCGCGCTCGTCATCGTTCAAAACCGCGATTGAGGCGGCGTAACTTGAGAGCACAAAATTTTCCACCTCCACGCCCGCGGCGGCGATCGCGCGGCGCAAATTCTCCATCGCGGGCTTCTGCGCGATTACTACATTTACTTGCGCTTCTAGGCGCGATCCGTGCATACCTACGGGGTCTTGCACATTCGCTTGCTCGTCTACTTTAAATTCGTAGGGCAAAATGTGCAGGATTTCGTATTCGGGGCTGGGCGCGACTTGATCGACTGCGAGGCGCATTACGCGGTTGATATCTTTGGGCTCAATCTCTTTCATTGGGATATTCGCCCTGCCCACGCTGGGTACGCTGTAAATATACGCGCCCGAAACAGAAACCAGCGCGCGTTTGGGCGAAACTCCCGCGAAGTTGCAAGCGTCATTCACGGCGAGCTGGATCGCCTGCGCCGCGCTCTGAATATCCACGATCGCGCCTTTTTTGAGCCCCGACGCGCGCGCGACGCCGCTGCCAATTACGCGGGCGGTGCTTGCGCCGCCGCCCGACGGCGCGATTTCAATCTGCGCCACGACTACGCAAATTTTACTTGAGCCTATATCAATTGCGAGTAGGTAGGACACGAAAAACCTTTAATAAACCAAAATTTGGTAGCGGGTTTTGAGCGATTCTAAAAGACCGCGCCTTATTTGCGCCGTTTTCAGGCGCGCGATATTGTCGTTTAATCCCGCGTTTTCTAATTTATCGTCCAGCAATTTTTGTTCCAAAACACGGTAGATTATGGCTTTATCTTCTAATTCCACTACGCCTTCAGCGGATTTTGAGGTGAATACTTTGTTTAGGAACAAGCCTGCGCGCGCATCGTCAAGACCTTTTAATTTATCGGTGTCTCCGCGCGAAACAAAAGGGGTGATTTCACCGTTTTTGAAGTTTTTCAGTTGCGATTCGCTTTCGGTTTTTAGATAACTTTTGGTTTTGAGAAACGCCACATCTTTTTCCACAAGGGCTTTTGCGCTTTCAAAAGATAGCGGTTCCGGCTCTTTTTTTGCCGTTAATTTCATTATGAAATACGCGCTGTTTTTAGCCTCATTTACAGCGATCGGATCGCTTAATTCGTTTAACTTCGCGTTCTCTGCCGCTTGCATTACTTCATAAGGCAAAATTTTATTATTCAGTTCTATATTTTTTGCCTCTTTTGGGGTGATCTCGTCTTTGCCCCAAGCGTTTTTGAGGATCAGAGCCTCACGGCGCGCTTTAGCCATTTTTGCGCCTTGCAACGCGGCGTCTTTTACGCTCTCAAGCGGCTTTACCTCGCCGTTTTTCTCCAAAAATTCGCCGACATTATTTTCGTAATACTTTGTAATCTCCTCGTCTGTTACATTTTGATCGCTTGCCGCCGCGCTCACATATAAAACATCAAAACTCGCTTCGCCCATATATAAATTTTTATTATTTTCATATTGAGTTTTTAACTCCTCGTTTGTGAAATTAAACTTAGTGGGCGGGTTAATAACTTTGAACATTATTTTATCTTGCCCTTCGCGCGTCGCCAAAACAGCTTCTAATTCGCTGTTTGTGAGCGGTAGATCAATAGCGTTTTCTAGCTTTTGAACAAGTAGCATTTTTTCAAGGCGCGCCTCAAATGTTTTAATATCTTGGCGCGAATTTATGAGCGCGGATTTATACAAATTTTTATCAAAAACGCCGTTATTTTGAAATGTCGGATCGCGCAAAATCACCGCCGAAATTTCCTCCGCGG
The DNA here is from genome assembly GCA_031286325.1 of Helicobacteraceae bacterium. Taxonomy (GTDB): domain Bacteria; phylum Campylobacterota; class Campylobacteria; order Campylobacterales; family SZUA-545; genus JAIRNH01. The sequence goes on along the minus strand of JAITUT010000066.1, from coordinate 10,376 downwards.
AAACACGCAAGCCTAAATCTCGCGCATATGAGACCAAAAGCGCCTCTTCAACCAAAGAAGCGAGGGTGATCTGCTCAATTTCTCTCTCCTGTTTCTCGTCCAAAGCCTGCTCCGAAAATTGGCTGTAAAGCGAGTAAATCCGCGCGTATTCCTGCGAAAACGCCGCGCGCGAGACTTCTTCGTCGCCTACTTTCGCAATCGCGCTCGCGCTACTTGAATAGTTGTATGAGCCCCAGCCCACAAAACCTGCGCCCACAAAAGCGAATACCGTTACCGCCAAAACCGCTACCAAAAAGTTGTTGTGCCGTTGCAAAGTCGCGATCATAAAATCCCTCTTATCTAAAACTATCGCGCGATTGTAGCAAAAAGGCGTTTTGACATTCGAGAACTCTTGAAATCCGCTATTTGACGCGGCAGGGTGCGAAAATGTCCAACTCTGGGTCGTAAAGAGTTGTTGAAATATTGAGCAAAGACGAAAACGAGGAAAAGAGATTATCGTGCGAATACTCTTTTGATTTGGCGTTTCGCGCCAAACATTCGTAATTGATTTTGTTTAATTTGATCATATTTTCGTTTAACCATAAGAGCATAGGGACTTCTATCTGCTCTTTGGGCGCGATCATATACGGAAATCCGTGCAGATATATACCATTTTCGCCCAAATTTTCGCCGTGATCGGATACAAATAACAAACCTGTCTTGCGATCGCCGAATTTGCGTAAAATGTCGATCGTCTCCGACAAAATAAAATCAGTATATAGGATCGTGTTGTCATAAACATTTATAATCTGCTCTGTTGAGCAATTTTGCAACTCCGCCGTTTCGCAGATCGGCGTAAATTTTTTAAACTCAGACGGATACCTCCTAAAATATGTAGGTCCGTGCGATCCGATCGCGTGCAAAACCAGCACTAAATTTTCGTTAGTTTTTACGATCAAATCTTCTAATCCGTCTAAAAGAATAGAATCAAAGCAATAGCGATCGTCGCAATGATCTTTTGCCGCATTGGTATGTATCATCTCGTAATTTTCAATGCGATCGCATACTCCTTTGCAGCCGTCGTCATTTTCCAGCCACAGAGTTTTGTAGCCGCTTTTTGAAATAATATCCATTAGGTTTTCTCGGTAATAAAAGTCGCCGGTTTTAAACTCTTTGCGCGGCAAATTTGAAAAGATACAAGGGACGCTAACCCCCGTAGAAGTCCCGCAGGACTTAACATTATTAAAGTAAATGAGTCCGTTTTGGCGCGCTAATAAAGGATTCGTCTCTTTTGTGTAACCGCCCAGAGAAAAGTTCGCGGCGCGCGCCGTCTCGCCTATTACGATCACAAAAACCTTTAATCGCGTCGCGTCCTTCGGCGCGTATTTCGGCGCGGGGTCTAAAATCTCAAACTCCTTTTGCGATAAATATAAATTTCTCGCGTATTTGATCGTCCCTTCTACGAAATTCGTAGGGTTTATCAGCCTGGTAACTTGTTTGTTATTGCGCCCGAAAGAGGCATATTCTTTATATACGATAGCGGCGATCAAACCAACGGTTAAAAGCGCGGCGAAAATCATAACAACCCGCAGAATAATTTCGCGCTTTACAGAGGCGAATTTAACTTTCACGGCAAATAATAAGATAGACGGAACTACGCCTAAAATTAAACACCATAAAATAAGAGTGAGTGTAATTAACTCCACCGCCTCTCTTGGGTTTGTCTCAAATACATTTTGCACCATTTCTTGATCTATGAATACGCCGTAATAAAACATCGCGTGGCTTGCGTATGCTGAAATAAGCAAAAACGCGATCGTAATAAACTTGCCTAAATAGGGCAAAAATAATAGCGCGAAGATTAAAACCATAGCCGCGAAAACAAAGATCGGAAGCGTCATCGTAAAAATAACGTCTATAAAACTGCCGATCGCGATCTTTTCCGCGACAAATTTCCATAAACTTATATTCATAAAAGTCGTGAAAAACGCCGCGATCCAGAGAATTAAAACCCAACTTTTAACCTCAATTTTCCTTAAAGATAATGCTCGCATCAAAACTCCTTCTGTCCCAAAAAACGGCGAATTATATATGAAAAATGCTACGATCGCCAAAACTTACTTTCAAGGAAGCAAAATGGGCGGCATTGCTGTAATGACGAGCGGCGGCGACAGCGCGGGAATGAACCCGGGAGTCAAGCAATTTGTGGAGCACTGTTTGGAGCGCGGGCAACGCCCGTTTCTCATCTATGACGGCTTGGAGGGAATGATTGACAATCGTATTAAACCCGCTTCGCACCGCGATGTTTCAGGTATTATTTATAAAGGGGGGACGATTATCCGCTCCTCGCGCAGCAAGCGTTTTTTTGACAAAAATTTTCGTCAAAAAGCGTTTGACAACTTGTGTAATCACGGGATTGATAAGCTCGTGGTCTTCGGCGGGGACGGCTCGTTTCGCGCGTTAAATGTCTTTTACGGCGACTTTAACATTCCTTTTATCGGGATTCCAGCCACGATCGACAACGATATTTACGGCACCGATTACTGCCTAGGGGCGGACACTGCGCTCAACATTATTCGTCAAGCGATCGACGATGTGCGCGACACGGCAAGCAGTTTCAAGCGCGCGTTCGTGATTGAGACAATGGGTCGCGACTGCGGCTATTTGGCGCTCGTTTCCGCGCTCACAAGCGGCGCGGAAATTTGCCTAATTCCAGAATTAGAATACGATTTGGAGAGCCTTGGACGGCGCTTTAAGAAAGAAGTCCAAGCGGGGCGCACATATATTATCGCGATCGTGGCGGAGGGCGTCAAATTCGCGCACCAGCTTACGGAGTGGCTTGAAAACGAGATCGGAATGGAGTCGCGCCTTACGACTTTGGGGCACATTCAGCGCGGCGGCAGCCCTACGGTGCACGATCGCCTGATGGGTTTTGAGTTTGCCACGCTTGCTGTTGACGGGCTTTTGGAGGGCAGGAGCGGCGAAGTCGTTTGCTACAAAGCCTCTAAAATGATCTATACGCCGATTAGCGAAATCACTTCGGGCAAATACAAAATTAACCAGCTTCACCTGAAAGCGGGCGTGAAACTCACGCGCTAGGCGGGATTAAAAGTGCTGGTTAGAAAAGTCTTTTGCTTTGAGGGGGCGCATATTGTGCGCGGCAGCGTCTCTAAAAAGTGCGCAATGAGTATTCACGGGCACTCTTACCGCGCGGAGTTTTTGTTTAAGTGCTTGCGGCTGGACGAAGCTGGGATTTCAGCGGATTTCACGATCTTAAAGAGCGCGTTACAGCAAGCGGTGAGCCTCTTTGACCACACATTGCTGATTTGGCGCGGCGATAAGGCGGAATACATTGAAGCGATGAAATCCCACAGCGATCAGTATATTATTTTGCCAGTAAATCCCAGCGCGGAGCAGATCGCGCGCGCGCTTTTGGCGTTTGCGCTGATCGCGACTTCGGGCGTTAAGGAGCTAGGCAACGTTGAGCCTTTCAGCGTGATTTTGCACGAGACCAAAACGGGTTACGCGCAAGCTTTCTTAGAGGATTTGGGCGATCCTAATATGGGCGGCGCGCTTAATATAAAAGACTTTGAATTTTCGCCGAGTTTGCGGGAAGACGCCGCCAATTTTTTTGCTAACGCGACTTGAAATAATCCGCGCAATCCGCCGCGCGAAGTTTTAGAGCGGCGGCGATTTAAGCGCGGAGCGGGGGCTTTATTCCTTGCGACAATGCGTTTGGATCGTTAGCGTTTGTAAAGCAAACGCGATTAAACAAGAAGGAAAATAAAGTAAATGGCGGAAGAAGCGAGCGGCGAAAAGACTGAAGAAGCCACGCCGGAAAAGATACGCAAAGCGCGCGAAGAGGGCAATGTTCCCAAAAGCGTAGATACTGCGGGTTTCGTGGCTTTATCGGCGGCTTTGCTCTCGTTCGCGGCGTTTTTCAGCCTCATTGCGGGCGGGATTATGGCGTTTTTCCGCTACTCATTCTCGCATTTCGGCGCGGAAATGGGGCAAAATTCACTCGTTGAAATGGCGCTCACCACCGCTTGGACCGCTCTTAAATACACATTGCCGATCGCTACGATCGTGGCGGTTTTCGGCGCGCTCGGCTACATTATGCAATTTGGGCTCTTATTCAGCCCTAAGCCGCTTACCCCCGACATAAACAAAATCAATCCGATCAAAGGGTTCGGCAATCTTTTTTCTATGCAAAAGGTCGTCGAGGGGCTGAAAATTACGGCGAAAGTTGCGGTTGCGGTTGCGGTCGGCGCGAAATTCTTGTGGGGGTACATCGCCGAATTGCCGCGCGTGCAGATTTTACCGTTGCCGCGCCAGATCGCGTGGCTTGTAGAAAAAGCGTTGATACTGGCTCTGATAATGTTGCTCGTATTTTTCTTTTTCGCGATCGCCGATCTCGCGATCACGCGCTATTTTCACTTTAAACGTCTCAGAATGAGCAAGCAGGAAATTCGCGACGAGTTCAAAAATTTGGAGGGCAGTCCCGAAATCAAAGCGCGGATTCGCCGCGTTCAAATGCAGATGAGCCGCAAGCGAATGATGCAAGATGTACCTAAAGCCAGCGTTGTCGTTACAAACCCTACGCACTTCGCGGTCGCGCTGCGATATGAGCCTAGCGAGGGCGACAAAGCGCCGGTTGTTGTGGCGAAAGGCGCGGATATGATCGCGCTGAAAATTAAGGAGATCGCGCGCGAACACGACATTCCGATCGTGGAGAACGCGAGCCTCGCGCGCGAACTCTACAAACTCGCCGAATTAGGATCGCGCATACCCGATTCGCTTTTCGCCGCGGTCGCGGAGGTCTTCGCGTATGTTTATAGGATCAAGAATAAAACTCTGTAATTTTTTGTGATCGCTCTTGTAGGATCAAGAATAAAAAATTTTGATCGCCAATGAGATCGCGGCTCGCCTCAACATTGGTCGGATCGCGGTTTGGCTAGTATGAAAAGTTATTCGCAGGCTTTGCGAAGTCTGCGAAATTTACAAAAATTCTACTTTCTCCGCAGTAACGGACGCTTTGCGTCCTACTACTTCCTTTGCGGTAACGGACGCTTTGCGTCCTACTGCTTCGCCATTAAGAGGTCAATTGAGGAGAATTCCAAAATGTCATAAGCGCGGGAGCCGCGCTCGGCTTTAGCGGGTAAAACGATCAAATCCGCGCCCAGATCGGAGGCTTTTTTAATGATGTTTTCTGGGTGAATTTCGCTCAGCGAGACACGCGTCTCAATACCCGCTTTGGCGACGGAGGGAAACTCGGCTTTGAGAGTCTCCAAAAACGTTTGCATTTGCTTTTCGGCGGTGAGTTTGAATGCGGTTTTGCCCGCCTCAATCTGCGTTTCATTGAAGCCGTAATATAGAGACTGCAACTCCGACGGCGTTTCTACCAAATGCTCTAAAATCAGGCGCGCGCCGCCAAATCTGCCGCACGCTTGCGCGATCGCGCGTTTGGTTTCGTCCGTGAAATCCACAGGCGCGTAGATCGTTTTATATTTGGAGTCGCCGACAGTTTTGACGATCAGCGTAGAGACGGGCGAATCTGTAACGATCTGTTTCGTGGTCGTGCCCAAAAAGAAAGTCGCGAGTCCGCCTAAACCCGCGCCTTGCCCGATAATAATAAGCTCCGCGCGTTTTTCTTTGGCGTAGGCGAGGGTGGTTTCGGCGACGTCGCCAAGCCGCGTCTCCACGTTCATTTTGTCTATTTTGCGCCCGAGACCTGCTTTAATGCGATCGCTAATCGCCCGCAATTGCTCGTTATCCACAGGAGCGTCGGGGTTTTTGTCGCCCAAACCGAAAGCGAACATTTTCGGCTCCGCCACGTGCAACACCTCAAGCCACGAGTCGCTCGCCAAAGCGTAAGAGATCGCCTTGTCTATCACTTTGAGGCTCTTTGCGGTCAAATCGGTGGTGGCTAGAATCCTACTTCTGTCCATCTTCTTCTCCTGTTATTGTAAAAATGCCATAGCGGCTTTTTTGAATACTTCTATTGAGCCGTTGGCGCTTTCAACTACTTTCGCGGCTGCTTCGACTGCCTCTTCGGTAACGCCGCCGGGTATTGTTACGGCAGTTTGCACGATCTTTAACGCGAAAGCGTAAGGACGGATCACTTCGCTTACGGAGGCGGGATCCACCGATCCGCCGATCGCCTCTACCATTTCGGATTCAAAGAGCCAATGTCTGAAAATCGCCGCGCTTACCTCTTGGTAACTAACTCCGAAAAACTCCATTTCGGCGGCGGCGTGCCCATTAGCGAGCGCTTTATTTATAAAATCATCTCTTTTGCCAGTTTTGATGATCTCTTGCGCCATAATCAGCCGCCCCACGCCCGACAAAAACGAAGCGGGCGAGAGAATTTCCAGCATCGGGCGTGAAATTTGCGAATACCAGCGCACCATAAGCGCGTTTTGAAGTTGGGAAAGATCGGCGAATTTGTCGGCGCTCATTTTGTAGGGCGAAAGGTCAATAGGCAAAGTACTCTTAATCACGCCCGCCACCGTGAAACCGCGCACAGTCGCCATACCAAATAGGCTCACCGCTTGACCTAATGTCTTGATCGCGCGCGAAAAGCCATAGAGCGGCGAGTTGGCGGCTTTCAAAATGTTCGCCGTGAGCATAGGGTCTTGCTCAATGACCTTCGTCATATCCGAAATCGACGAGTTTGGGTCGTTGCAGATTTGCTGAATCTTTACTACCGATTGCGGCAACGGCGGCAGACTTTTGATTCGCGTAAATAGCGCGTCGTTCATTTTGTTTCCTTAAAGAATATACGCTCTACTATTGTAGCAAGTAATAGTTAAATTTCAAATCGCGAGGTGCTTGAAACGCCACGCTGAAAGCGCGTAGAGCGCGATTGAAACTAAAGCCGCGTATGCGATCGGCACAAACCAAAACGCCGCTTTGGCATTCAAAACTACCGAATCTTTCACGATCGCGAGGCTTTTGGGCGCGAAGTCCGCCGCGCCTTGCCCGATCGTCTGCGAAACAGCCTCGCTCTGGTGGTCAAAGACCGAAAAGTTCGGGAAGAATATATACAAAAGCTCCACCATTACTTTCGCAAAGTCGCCCATATCGCGGCGCAGGGTAACAAAGAGATACAGATCGTCAAGCGAGTTGCCGATCATTAGGATCGCCGCGGAGTATAAAACCGCCGAGATCGGCGAGAAAAAGCGCGACAAAAGCAGGACGAAAAAGCCTACGATCAGCGCGGAAAGGCAAAACAAAAAACCCTGCCAAACGACTAAAATCGGCGCGATCGCAAAGTTAAGGATCAAAAGAAAGATCGTCATAGGCAAAAACGCCGCCGCCAAGCCGCCGAAACGTCCGCCCTCGTAAGCCGCGCGCGTTAATGGCGTTGAAAGCGGCAATCTGGCGAGGAAGAGCAACTCCTCTTCTTTGCAGAGCTCGTAAGCCCACAGCAACAAAAGCGCGTGCAGCCAAAACGACTCAAAGAGCAAGATAAGGTCGTGAAACAACTTGTCTTGCGCCCCGATGTCGGCGCCCGAGAGGAAAAACGCGACCGCGAGCGAGAGGGCGAGCAGAAATAAGATGCCTTTGACAAGCCCCGATCGCCACAGCGATTTGGCGTAAAAGTAAAAGAGTTGGTTTGTAATCGTTTTCATAGCGCAATTATAGTTTTTTGGCGATAAAGCCATTAAATTTAGCGCGGCAAACGCCCGTAGTCGGGTTAAAATCGCCTAAAACTGCCAACTCTAACGCGAGTTCGCGCGCCCAAAACAAAGACGTTCTAATAGAGAATATCCAGTCTATACGCGCGCGGCTGGGCGTTTGCTTAAATTGCTTTCATTTTTATCAATAAGCGCGTTGCGTATTAGAGAGCCGTATTTGCCTAAGCTCATTGGTTGTTCGTCTAAAAGCTCGCCGTTAGCGGAAGCAGATTTGGATCGTAACATTTTGAAAATCCAATGATTAAAGAAATCCATAATTTTCTCATTCGTATCTCATTTTTCTCCACTCTTTCCAAAAAGCATTGTAACCTTGTAACTCAAATTCGTCAGTAGGCAAAACCCTTGGGTTGTCTTTATAAAATTGCTCAACTTTATCCGCAAAATCAAAGACAATTTTTCGGTATTCTTCTTCTGTTATTGTCGCTTCCTCGCCTTTGCTCGAAATATGTTTTACAAATCCGCCGTCAATGTGTTTTATTGTCCACTCCGCGCCATTTGGACAGCCACAAACCTGAACAGGTTGGTTTTCTTCCGCAATGATAAAATGTCCGCAACAAGGTATTAACAAATTTTCAAAATCGTCCGGCTTATAATCCATTTTCAGTGTTCGCATTAAAAAGAGTGAAGCCGCGCTTAAAGTCCACGCCCCGCTTTCAAAATCCAATAAAACCTCATTTCCTATTCTGATAAAAAGTTCTCCGTGCAAACATAAATCCTCTCTATCATCATATTGAACTGTTGGATCGTTTTTATCTACCCAATGAAGTTTGAGTATTTTTATCTCAAAAGCGTTTTCCATATTTTTCCGCTTTTCCTCGTTCGATCGCGATTGTCCCTCAGTCGCTTCAGTATTCATTTTTAACCTTTAGTTTAACAGGGCTTGCATTGTTTAATTCGTTTATTAACTTCATTTTTAAACGCTTTTGAGCTTCCATATTCAAACAAAAGTTCCAAAATCTGTTTATTTGTTCTTTTATGATTTAATATGTAGTCGTGTAAATTTTTATCGCCTTTTTTAATGATTTTTTCCACCTTATCTATATCAGCGTAATTTTTTTCAAAATCTCCCATTAATGCCTCAAGTTTGTAATGGTCTTCGGCGGTTTGCTCAGAAGTATCTTGCGCAAAAACTTGTACCAAAAGTTCATCTTGCTCCTTAACGAATAAAAAAATAAATAAAGTTGCGCCGCAAGTTAAATATTGTTTTGTCGTATTATTTTCTGGAAGATAAATTTGCGTACAAAAGCGAAACAGTTTCTCTCCGCATTTTGGAATGCTCGCTTCTGACGCTTTCCACAAAGGCGGCTTATTTAAATATAAAATATCTTTCTTCTTTAGCATATCAACACATTCGTAAGTTGTTTTATCAAACTCACGTTTATACATTACAGAATGGTTATATTGCGCTAAATGGTGGTAAATAATTTCATTTGTCTCTAATTTCTTCTCGACAACCATAAGTTCAAGGCGTTTTAATTCGCCAAATTTCGGGTGAGTTTCGCCTGTTTTTACGCTTGCGCCAAAAATATAAAGTTCTCTATGTATAGAACTATTTAAGGTCTTTAATTCATTTTCCCCAATAGAAATTTTCCCAATATAAACACTCGGATTTCCTCCAATTTCTGGATTTGAAATATCAATTTCTACTTTTTGTTCTTTAATGTTCATATTTTTCCTCCGTTTGGGTGTGGTTGGCGCTTAGCCGCACCTGCGTTTATTTCGAAAGTTTCCTAAACTCTGTTATGCTACCTTGTATTATACCTGATTATTTTTATTTCCATATTATTTCTCCAACATAATCTATATTTTTAATCTCTTTATTAGTGAAATGTTTTATTTTTTTCTTTGTAAATTTTACAACATTGAATTAAAAACATTCCAAGAAGCATTCCGCATAAAGTAACACAAAATAAAAAAGTAATTCGGTATGGATATATCGACAATGACAAAGACCAATAAAGAGCAAATAGCAACATCTGACAGCATAATATGATTATTTGCCATAACCGTTTTTTTACCACAAGCAAGAAAAGGCTGGCGACTATCGCGATAACAAATTGAAAATGCCACCAATACCACAATCCTAACCCCATAGCAAGGTCTCTTTTTGTTGGTATTTGCATAATATCCAAAAAACCATAGAATAACGTTCTGCAAAAAACAGTTTGAACAATACCAATTACAAGTGATATTGCTATTAAAATTAATGTTTTTACGACTATCTTTCTTTTATCTGAATGACAATCTTTTAGGACCATAATTTGTCTCATTTAATTTATAAGACCCCGATCGACAGAAAATTGTGCTTTCGTCGCCCCTGTGTTCATTTTCAAACTTTCTCTTTCTTTGTTTTTCATTGCGGTTTCACCTTATTATAAATACTTTGAAAATTCGTTCTTAATTAACTCAATAGAATTTCGTTCTATGTTTTTATTGTCATAATCTAAAATTGAATCAATTATAGAATGTTTCATAATAATAGCGGTTTTCTGCTCATTTGCAATCCTAAATTCCTCGTAAGATAAAACAACCTCAATTTCAATTCTTTTATATCTTTTTAAATATCTTTTTCGAGGTATTGTTTCAAAATCGTTTAACAAAAAGATATAAAAACTAATTTCTAAAACATCTTCAATTTCCAACTGAATTTTATTTAATTCAGTTAAAACAATTTTGCGAGCAATACGAAATTGTTCG
>JAITUT010000009.1 GCA_031286325.1 Helicobacteraceae bacterium | reverse complement strand
CTAAACAAGCTATGTCCTCCGGGAGCTGATCTATCGCTTGCCGCTCCTGAAGCCGCTCCAGCCGCTCCGCTAAAGGCGTGCCCTACGCTAGAGAACATATTGGCAAACGCCATTTCACTACCTTTGGCTAATCCAAACGCCAATACTGGTATAAGCCAGCATAAGTATCCCAACATACTTAATCTTTTGCCTACTGTTTCGTCAATGGCGTCTTTGTAGGTTATGCTGTAACCGCCTATATTGACGTCGTATATAACATTTTTTATCGCTTTTCCTAGCTCAATATCAAAGATGAAGTTAAAGATAGCCGCGATCACAAGCCACAACGCTAGACTAAGAAGCAACCAGAAGAACATAAAGATATAGCGCATATTAGCGGTGGCGATCGCGAGTAATGCTAATATCCAAGAGACGGAGATAATGATAACGGTGAATATCATTTGTAAGATAGGGAGGTATTCGTGAGCTAATAGCCCTGAAGTCATAAATTGCCCTTGTAGTTTACGCTCCGCGTATGGTTTCATAAAGCCCAAAGCTCCTATGCAAGAGGTCGTCGGTTCGATCCCGATTATCTCCACCACCGCTCCTTAAAAGACTTTTCGCGATAATTCAAGAATGTTTAACGGAAAAACCATACTTATCACGGGCGGCACAGGCAGCTTCGGCAAAGCTTTCGCCAAAAAACTCCTAGCCGATTACGCCCCAAAGCGGGTCGTGATCTACTCGCGCGACGAACAGAAGCACTACGAGATGAGCCGCGTTTTCACACACAAGGCGATGCGCTTTTTTGTGGGCGATGTGCGCGATCTGCCGCGCCTGAGCCGCGCTATGGAGGGGGCGGATTTCTGCGTCCACGCCGCCGCGATGAAGCACGTCCCGATCGCGGAATACAACCCTATGGAGTGCGTCAAAACCAACATTCAGGGCGCGCAGAATGTAATAGACGCCGCGCTTTTGACGGGCGTTAAAAAGACGATCGCGCTTTCGACAGACAAAGCCGCGAGCCCGATTAACCTCTACGGCGCGACTAAACTCGTGAGCGACAAACTTTTCACCGCCGCCAATAACATCAAAGGCGCGCGCGATACGGCGTTTTCGGTCGTGCGTTACGGCAATGTCGTGGGCAGCAAGGGCAGCGTGGTGCCGCTTTTTAAGAAACTGCTCGCGGAGGGGGCGAAGAGTTTGCCGATCACGGACGAAAGAATGACGCGCTTTTGGATTACGCTAGATCAAGGCGCGGATTTTGTTCTCAGATCGTTTGAGAGAATGCACGGCGGCGAAATTTTCGTGCCGAAAATCCCATCTACAAAAATTGTCGATCTCGCCAAAGCGATCGCGCCGAAACTCGCGATCAACACGATCGGCATTCGCCCTGGAGAGAAGCTCCACGAGTTAATGATCTCCGTTGACGACGCGCGAAATACCTACGAATTTGACAGCTATTTTTTGATTCGCCCGTCAATTAACTTCGGCAGAGAGACGGATTTTTCGGCGGCGGAAAACGGCGAAAAGGGCAAACTTGTCAGCGAGGGATTTGAATACGCCAGCGACACGAACGAGTGGGTTTTGAGCGCGTCCGAAATTATGGACTTGATCGCGCGTTCGGAGCTAATTTGACCCGCCAAAATGTAGAAGTTTCCGAGATCGCGAATCTGCCGACCGCATTCGGAGTTTTCCGCGCGAGATCGTTTCGCGAAGTTGCCAAAAGCGGCGAGAAAGAGCATTTGGCGATCTTCACAAATTCGCTTGAATGCGCGGCGCCGCTCGTGCGCGTCCATAGCGAGTGCCTCACGGGAGACGCGCTTTTTTCGCGCAAGTGCGACTGCGGAGAGCAGCTCGCCACCGCGTTAAAGATGATCGCGAAAAACGGTTGCGGAGTGATAATTTATCTGCGCCAAGAGGGGCGCGGCATCGGGCTCTTTAACAAAATTAACGCTTACGCCCTGCAAGATCAAGGGCTTGATACGATCGAGGCGAACCACCAATTAGGCTTCGCGGCGGATTTAAGGGGTTATGAGATCGCCGAATTTATATTGAATTTTTTGGGCGTGCGGCAAATTCGTCTGCTCACGAATAACCCGCAAAAATTAGACAGTTTCAAAAACGTTGAGATTGTCCAGCGCGTGCCGCTTGTGGTAGAGCCCAACGACTTTAACCGCGATTACCTGCGCGTGAAGAAAGAAAAGTCGGGGCATCTGCTATGAGCCTCGCCGAAGTTTTGCGCCGCGATCTGGCGAATGTCGCTTTGAGCGCGCGCTTTTTTGAGATCGCGCCGCTATACGCGGAGTTTCTATTGCGCTGGAACAAGACGCACAACATCACTAGCGCGGCTAATGAGAGCCAGATCGCGCGGCATATCGCCCTCAGCGTCTACCCGCTTAAATTTTTGCCTGAGTTTGAAAACTGCCTAGACATCGGCAGCGGCGCGGGTTTTCCTGCGGCGTTTCTCGCGATCGCTTGCGAAAAGGCGAAGTTTTATTTGTGCGAGCCGATCGCGAAAAAGTGGGCGTTTTTGGCGGCGGCGATCGCGGAGTTTAAGTTAGCGAACGCTTTTGTATTGCCCTTTCGCGTGGAAAATTTGCGAGAAAACGCTAATTTTCCGCAGAAATTTGATCTGGTAACTTCACGCGCGGTCGGGAACGCGAAAGAGATTTATAATTTGGCTTCGGGTTATATGAAAAGTAATACGAATTTGCTTTTATATAAAGGCGAAAAAACCGCTGAAGAAGCGGATACTATCGACGCAGAGAAAATTAACGCGCCGTTTGCGACTTATTTATTAAAAAGAGGAGCGTAAAATGGGCGTTCTTTTGCGAGTTTTACTACCGATACTGGCGCTGATATATTTATTTTATAAATTATTTTCAAGAAAATCTAAGAAAAAAGCGGATAAATCAAACGCGGAAGAGTTGGTGAAATGCGATAATTGCGGAGTCTATTTTTCGCCGCAAAACGGCGTGAAAGAAAACGGTAAAATTTATTGCAGCGAGGAGTGCGCGAAGTGATCTTAATCGGCGTTAATAGGGCGATAGATACGGAAAAATCCGTTGTTTTTGTTCAAACGCCCGCTGATATTGCCAAAACAAAAGCGGGCGCGTTGATCGTATTAAATTACAACGAAAGCGATCTTGAAATTTACGCTAATTTAGAAGTTCCTTTCGCCGTTAAAATAAACAGCGTTAAAGAATTTATATTTTTGAGCGCGACAAAGGCGAAATACGCGATCGCGGAATTAAATCTAGCGATCAAAACTCAAAAGATCGCGGAAAATTATTTAACCGATCTAAAAGTTCTAGCGATCGCGGAGGCGAACGAAATAGAAGTTTTAGCCGACAAAAACATAGACGGAATTTTCGCAAACGATCTTATAAAAAGCTTTCTAAAATGAATGAATTTTATTTTGCAAATTTTGAGTATAAAACATCGCGACGGAAATGTGTAATCGAGAGAGGAAAATATAGCGACGGCACGTATATTTTCGGATCGATTAGAGCCTTTTAAACTTGATTTTCACTGCTTTACTAGGATATTTCAAAGGCGATTTGAAAAATTTATGCGGTCGTTTTTGTCATAACGATCTTTTTCTTTTATATTAAAACGCCCTTATTTTCATAAGATCGCGATCTGCGATAGGTTAAATTTTGTGTCCAGACAACCAAACGGAAAGATAATACGCTAAAAAGGGCGATGTTTGCGTGGAAAACCGCTACTACAAAAGTTCTAAACTTTCCGAGGGCAAGCTTCGGCAAATAATCAAGTGTTTCGCCCTTGATTTAACAAGCTGCCCAAACATCAGAAACGACAGGCGTCAGC